>DASZOA010000575.1:0-3043 GCA_035551055.1 Solirubrobacteraceae bacterium | reverse complement strand
GCCGCTACCGCGAACGCTTCGCCGGCGAACGCTGGCGTGCGCTGCAGCGTCGCGGCGCCCTTGCGCAGCGGCCGCTGTGGGCGAGCACCGCAACGAAGGATCCGGCCTACTCCGACGTTCTCTACGTCGAGCAGCTGATCGCTGCCAACGTCATCACCACGATGCCCGAGGCGACGCTCCGCGCGTTCGCCGACCACGGCCGCGTGCCGCGGGCGCCCGCCATCGACCTGACAGCGGGCGGGCACACGCTCCAGCTCGCGCGCGAGGCGGGCATCGACCTCGACGCGATCACCGCCGGACTCGAGCGCGAAGGCGTGCGCGCGTTCTGCGATTCCTACGTCCGGGTGCTGGCGTGCATCGACACCAAGATCGACGGCCCATCCACCGCCCGGCAAGCCGGGTCGTCGAGCCGGTAAGGGCTATGCGCCTGGCGTTCACGGTCGCACCGATCGCGTTCGGCCCGGACAAGCTCTTCAACGTGGTGATCCACTGGCCCAACTACCTGGCACCCTGGATCAAGACGCTCGCGCGCCTGGCCGCGGTCTGCGACGCGCCGCGGCACCTCGGCCCGGCACTGACCGCCGAGCACCCGAATGGGTTCGACAGCATCCGCTCGATGGTCCGCTCGTGGCCAGCCGATGCGTCCGTGCACCCATACCACGTGCCTTCGTTCGCCGTCATCGTCGGATCACGCCGCGCACGAGCCCGAAGGAACGCTCGCCGATGCAGCAGCCCCTCACCATGTGGATCAGCCTCTTCTCAAGCCCACCAAGTTCCGTGCAGGACGACGCTCGTGGCGAGGCAGTCAAGCGGGCTGCGGAGACTCGGGGGAGGAGGGCACGATCATTCCGCCGCGGCCCGCTCGACGTGCGCGTTCAGTGCCGAGCCTGCAGGGCAGTGTTCGATCGCGCCGCGCCGCCTCCCTACCGCACGATCTGTCCGTACTGCGTGGCTGGTGGCGCGATCGTGACGCTGATGGAGGCCCCTGTCGACGAACGACCGCACGCGGGCGCAAGCGCGGCGTTGTAGGGCGACCGCCGCCGAGGACAGCGTTCAGGCGACGATCAGGCCGCGCCGGATCGCGTACCGGGTCAGCTCCACGCGATCGCGCATGCCGAGCTTCTCGAGGATGTTCGCGCGATGGCGGTCGACGGTCTTGCGGCTGATGAACAGCGTCTCCCCGATCTCGTCGCTGGTGTGCCCTTCTGCGACGAGCTTGAGGACCTCCAGCTCTCGGGGGGACAGCGGATCGTCCGACGCGCCGCCTCCCGCCCGGTCCAGGTAATCGCGCACCAGCGCCGTCACGGCGCCGGCGTACAGGAACGTCTCGCCGCGCATCGTCGCGCGACAGGCCTGGATGAGGTCACGGTCGGCTGCCGTCTTGAGCACGTAGCCCGAGGCGCCCGCGCGCAACGCCTCGAAGAGGAACTGCTCGTTCTCGTGCATCGACAACATGAGGACACGCAACTCAGGCCGGCGCGCCGACAGCTGCTGCGCGGCCAACAATCCGGTCATGCGCGGCATGGAGACGTCGAGGATCGCCAGGTCGACGTCGTCCTGCATCGCGCGCTCGACCGCAGCGGCACCATCTGCGACCTCTGCGACGACGCGGAAGTCCGCTTCGGCGGTGAGCAGATCGCGCAGGCCGTGGCGGACGATCGGGTGATCGTCGGCCAGCAGCACGCCGGTACGCAGCGGAGTGCTCATGCGACCTCGTCGGCCGGTAGATGGAGTCGGACCTCGGTGCCGCCTCGCGCGCTCGCTGAGATCTCGAGGTCGGCGCCCACGAGCAGAGCACGCTCGCGCATGCCGCGGATCCCATTCGAGCCGCGCTCGGCGCCGGCAGGCATCCCGACGCCGTCGTCGGACACCACGAGCAGCACACCACCGGACGCGCCGCGGGTCAGGCTGACGTCGATGCGGCGCGCGTCGGCATGACGAACGACATTGGTGATGCTCTCCTGAGCGACGCGGTAGATCACGAGCTCCTGCTCGGGAGTGAGCGGCAGGACGCGCTCGACGTCGCGCGCGATCTCGATCCCAGCGCCGTTGGAGACCGCGTTGCACAACGCGAGCAGCGCGCTCTGCAGCCCTAGCTCGTCGAGCGCCTCGGGCCGCAACCGGCGCGCGATCTCGCGAGCCTCCTCGGCGGCGTCACGCGCGGCCTCACGAAGATCCTCGAGATCGGGACGCAGCTCGTCCTCTACTCGCCGGGCGAGCGTCTCGCTGCGCAGCACGATCCCGGTCAGCAGCTGCCCGATCTCGTCGTGCAGCTCGCGCGCGATGCGCCGGCGCTCGCTCTCCTGAGCCGACAGGGCACGGCGGGCGCTCTCACGCCGCTCGCCCTCCAGCCGGTCCAGCATCCCGTTGAATGCCTCGGCGAGCGCCGCCACCTCCGCGGCGCGCGCCCCTACGTCGATCCGCTGACCGGGCGCCAACGGGTCGATCGTGCGCATCAGCGCGGTGAGCCGCTCCAGCGGTCCCAGCAGCCGTTGCAACAGGAAATTGAAGACCACCAACATCACGACGAACGCACCCAAGATCTCGACGACGTCGGTGCTGGAAACCGGCACCTCGATCGTGACCGGCGCAAACAGCAGCAGCAGTGCGGCGACCGTCAATACCGCGGTATAGGCCACGAACAGCCGCCGGTACAGCGTCGACCGAGGGGCGCGTGTCTGCGAACCCGCCGCCGATGGCGCGATTGCGCGTTCTGGGGCCACCGTGCTCACCGAGCGATGGTGCCACATCGGTCCCGGCGGCCCGATTCACCTCGGTACCGATGCGGTGAGCCGCTCGAACTGAGCGCCTGCTCGCGCTCGTCGTGCCCGCCGCTCAGCGCGAGACGGCCCCGAGCGCGAGCGGTCGAGACGCCGGCACGCCGCACTTCCTTACCATGCACGGTGCTCTACCGGCTGAGCCAAGAGGGCAGGAGTCCCCCCTGTACAGCCTGAATCCCGCGCTCGAGGACGTTCGCTTCTGCCCGCGCTGCGCGGCGGAGGCGGAGGTCTCCTTCCCCCGCTCGCTGCGCTGCGAGCGCTGC
>DASZOA010000574.1:0-8038 GCA_035551055.1 Solirubrobacteraceae bacterium | reverse complement strand
GGTGAGACGAAGACGCGGGCACGCCGGAGATGCTGCTCGACATCCGGCACGTGTCCGGTCACCACGACGGACGCGGACCCCAGCGCGCGGATCTCCTCCGGGGGCTGCTGGCCGATCACCCACAGCCGAGCATCGATCTCGTCGGTGACCAGGGGAAGCACCTCGCGCGCGAAGTACTGCACGGCGTCGATGTTCGGGTCGTGCAGGAAGCCGCCGATGAACAGCAGGTCGCTCGTGGCGTCGTACGGCAGCCGCGGGGCACGATCGGGCTCGTAGACGACCGGGAGGACGACCGTGCGTGCCGTGGGGACGAGCGAGCGCACGATCTCCGCCTCCGTCTCGGTGACGGTTGCGGTCAGGTCGCTGCGCTGGATGCACTCGAGCTCCTTCGCGTGCCAGTAGTCGCGCTCGCTCGCGCCGCCCACGACCTCGGCCCTGCGTCCCTGACGCAGGAAATGCAGATCGATGCTGTCGTAGAGGATGGTGGCGTCGGGGAAGGCGCGGCGCGATTCGTCGATCACCGAAGCCGCCGCGTCGGCGCCGCTCAGAAGGACGAGGTCGTAGAGCCCGCGACGCGTGGCCGCGAACGTGCTGAACGACGCGGCGCTGAGCTCCACCTCGATCCCGAGCCGCTCGAGCTGCTTCGTGTACGGATCGCGCCGAACGCGCTGCTGCGTGGTGAACAGCGTCACGTGGCAGCCCAGCGAGCGCAGCAGGCGCAGGATCCACGTGAGCCTCAGATGGCCGGCACCGCGATCGTGCGCGGGTATCACGACGTCGACGACCAGCACACGCGGGGCGGACGTGCGGCGTATCCGCTTGCGCGCCCACCCCTGCCTCAGGCGCGTCTCCGCGCGCGCCATGTTCGTGCGCACGCCGGCCTGCAGCGCCCCGGGGCGGCTCACGGGTCCAGACGCTCCCACTGTGAGCTGCTCAAGACAGGCCCGAACACGGGCCGATACGGCTCGCCCGTCCCGTAGCTGTTCTGCCAGTAGACCTCGAACTCCGCGATGTTCTCGAGCCCGTCGAGCTCCCCCTGGTAGCGGTCCTGCACGCTGATGCTGAGCAGGTAGCGGCCGCTGCCCAGCCGCAGGGCGGGGATCCGGCAGCGGATCAAGGAGAGGTCCCTGATCGGTTCGAGCCCCTCCGGCTCGAAGAACGACGCGACCGTGAAGATGCGTCGCCCGAAACGGTCCGAGACCCCGATCCCGACGATCGGCTCACGGAGCAGGTGAGGGGGCTGGACGAGGATCTCGGCGACCATCGCATCGTGGGGCTCGTACCGCGTCGTCATGGTCCCGTCGTCGGCGTAGAGCCGCAGTCGACGGATCACCGGCGCGTGATGTACGGCGCGCGCGGGATGGGCGGACAGATCGAAGTCGCCGTCGGAGGAGGAGGCGGCGTCGCTCAGATACGCGCTGACGACGTCCTGCGTGGGTCCGAACGCCTGGACCTCACCGGAGGCGAGCAGCAGGACGCGCTGGCACAGCTGCTGGATCGAGTCGATCTGATGGCTGACGAACAGGACCGTTCGCTGCTGATGCGCCACCTCCTCGATCTTGCCCAGGCACTTTCGCTGAAACGCGATGTCGCCGACGGAGAGCACCTCGTCGACGAGCAGCACCTCGGGCTCGAGGTGGGCGGCGACGGCGAACGCCAGCCGCACGTACATGCCGCTCGAGTACCGCTTGACGGGCGTGTCGATGAAGGCGCCGATCTCGGCGAACTCGACGATCTCGGAGAACTTGCGCTGCAGCTCTCGCCTGCGCATGCCGAGGATCGCGCCGTTGAGGGAGATGTTCTCGCGACCGGTCAGCTCCGGATGAAAGCCGGTCCCGACCTCGAGCAGGCTTCCGACGCGGCCACGGATCTCGGCGCGTCCCTCGGTCGGGTAGGTGATCCGCGAGAGCACCTTCAGCAACGTCGACTTGCCGGCCCCGTTGCGGCCGATGATGCCGACGACCTCGCCCTCGTGCACGTCGAACGACACGTCGCGCAGCGCCCAGAAGCTCGAGCGGGGCGATTCATCGGAGCGCCGCAGCACCCGCCCGACCGCGTCCTTGACCGACTGGCCTCCCCGGCGCTCGCCGAGCTGGTAGCGCTTGCCGAGGCCCGATGTGCGGATGACGGCGGACGGCATCCCTATACAACGTCTGCGAAGTGCCGCTCCGCGCGCCGGAAGTAGACGATCCCGACTACGGCGAGCACCGCGATGACGGCCGCCGAGACGAACAGCGACTGCGGGAACGCGCCGCCGGCGATCGCCCAGCGGAATCCTTCGACGACTCCCACCATCGGATTGAGGTCGTAGAGCCAGCGCCAGTCCGCGGGCACGAGCGTCGTCGCGTAGGCGATCGGCGTCGCGAACAGCCAGATCTGCGTCAGGAACGGAACGATCGCCTGGACATCGCGATACCGGACGTTGAGCGCCGAGAGCAGCACACCGGTCGAGATCGCCGCGACAAGCACGAGCGCCACGAGCAGCGGCAGGAACAGCGCGGTCGTCGAGATGCCGACCCCGTAGTAGATGAGGACGCCGCTCAGCACGAGGAGCGTGAAGACCATGTCGACCGAGGCCGTCAGCACCGACGCCAGCGGGATGAGGATGCGCGGGAAGTAGATCTTCGTGAGCAGGTGCTCGCTGGCCACGAGGCTCAGGCTCGCGCGCATGATCGCGCCCGCGAAGAGCTGCCATGGCACGAGCGCGGCGAGCACGAACACGGGGTACGGCAGTCCCTGCGACGGAGCCGAGAGAAACCGGCTGAAGACGATCGTGAACATCGCCGCGAGCGCGATCGGCTGCAAGGCGACCCAGATCACGCCCAGTGCGGTCTGCTTGTAGCGCAGCTTCAGGTCGCGCCACACCAGGAAGTACAGGAGCTCCCGGTACGCCCACACCTCACGGAGCGGAAAGAGGCCCCAGCCGCGCGGCGGCTCGATGACGGTCGGCGCCGGGACGTCAGCCGCAGCCGCAGACGCAGCGTCGACCCCGACACGTGGCTCCGCGGCCCGGGCTCTCCTTGCCTCGGCGGTGTTCAGTTCGGAAGGCCCGTTGAGCACGACTCAGCGCTGCCACGAGCCGTCCATGCCGTCCCGCGCGTGATGTCCGCCTCGACCATCGGCGCACGAGTCTGGCGAAGCCGCCTCGGGTTGTCCACTAGACGATCGGGGGAGTTTGCACTATCGGGCGCTGCGATACTCCCGGCGATGCGCGCAGCGATAGCCGAACGCAGACGAACGTATCGGTCGCGCTACGAGCAGTTCGGACTGCTGTATGCCGCGCTCGCCCCGATGCGGTCGCTGGCGACCCGCGCTGCGCGTGGGTTGGACAAGACATCGGACGGCATCGAGGCTCAGCTGCTGAGGATCGAGGGCGCCAAGGGCGTTCTCGGGCCCGCGCACAGGTCGTACGCGGGTCATTCGCCCGGCGAGAACCGAGCGATCTGGACCGGCTGGGACTGGTCGCAGCGAGGCGACGAATGGAACGACTCCGACGAGCCGGAGCGGTGGAAGGCGACGCTGATCGACGAGGTCCTGCTCGCGAGTCTCGGCGACGCCGGCGCGATCCTCGAGATCGGGCCGGGTGCCGGCCGCTGGAGCGAGGTGCTCCGCCCGCGCGCGGAGCGCCTGGTGCTCGTGGACGTCACGCAGCGGGCGCTCGAGCTCACCAGGGAGCGGCTCGGCGACGACGGCAAGGTCGAGTACGTCCTGACCGACGGTGCCGCCTTCCCGGACGTCGAGGACGCCTCGATCGACTTCGTCTGGTCATTCGACGTATTCGTCCACATCGCCCCGCTGGACGTCGCCTCGTACATCGCCGAGGTCGCGCGCGTGCTCCGACCGGGCGGCAGCGCGGTGATCCACCACTCCGGCCGCTTGCAGCGCTTTCCGGGGTGGCGCAGCCCGATGACGGCGGTCCTGTTCGCGCAGCTCGCGCGCGAGCACGGCCTGGAGGTCACGCGCCAGTTCGACTCGTGGAGCAACGGACGCTTCGGCGTCCGCACGAACGACGACGTCATCACCGTGCTCCGGGCGCCCGAGGCCTGATCGGCGCATCGAAGGACGCGGTATGCGGCGCCGCAACCACCATGCATAGACCCCCTCGAGGCCTGCTCCCGCGTTCGCGCGACGCACCCTCGGGCTCGCGCGTCGCCGTGGCGCCGCTGTGGGCGCGGGCCTACCGCGAGTACTCCGATGCGGTTCCGAACCATCGCGGCAAGCGGAGGCTGCTGCGCCTCATCCACGAGGTCGGCCTTCGCTCGCGCCGGCCCTTCGCCTGCAAGATGGCCAACGGAGCGTGGTTGGCGATCCGGCCGGAGGAGGGGCTGCTCGTCTCCGAGACGGTCGGCTGGACGTGCTTCACCAGGCGCGCGTGGGACCCGCACGTCGAAGCGTGCATTCGCAGGATCCTGCTCCCGGGGCAGGCTGCGATCGACGTCGGCGCGAACCTCGGCTACTTCACCGCCGTCATGGCGCAGTGCGTCGGACCGTCGGGGCGGGTCTGGTCCTTCGAGCCGGTGCCCGAGACGTTCGAGCTTCTGCTGCTGTGCAGGTCCCTCAACCGCTACACGCACGTGACGCCGATCAACGTCGCGCTCGGGGCGGCGGGCGGCTCGATCGAGATCACCTACGACAAGCGGCACTCCGGCATCGCGACGATGTACCCCGATCACGTCTCCGGCGACACCCAGCGGGTCCAGCTGCGCACGCTGGACGAGCTGATCGCGTCCGGCGAGGTGCAACGGCGACCGGATCTGATCAAGGTGGACGTCGAGGGGCACGAGCTCGACGTGCTGCGCGGCGCGCGCGAGACGATCGCCGAGGCGTCGCCCACGATCGTGTTCGAGCTCAACGAGCGCACCGCGCGCGTGGCCGGCTGGACGCTGGCGGAGCTCGCCGAGCTCCTGCGCTCGCTCGGCGGCTACTCGTTCTCGCTGATCGACGACGGCGGAACGCACCCGTTCGATCCCTTCAGCTTCCGGCTCGAGCGCAACGAGGCCCTCGACCCTCACGTCGACATCCTCGCGCAGCCGACGCGCCGACCCCGCTGACTCCTGGCGCTCACAGGCCACGCACCACAGCACGGCGTGATCTCTGCTGACGAGCGTTCCGTCCGTCACACCAGCCACGGACGCTCCCCGTCCTGCCACAGCCGCTCGAGCACGCGCTTGTCGTTGAGCGTGTCCACGCACCGCCAGAAGCCCTCGTGCCGGTAGCCGACGAGCTGACCGTCGGCGGCCAGGCGCTCGAGCGCGTCGACCTCGAGGCTGGTGCCGTCGGCGTCGAGGTAGTCGAAGAGGCCCGGCTCGAAGACCATGAAGCCGCCGTTGATCCATTCCTCGCCCGTCGGCGCCTTCTCGCGGAAGCGCGTGATCGCGTCGCCGTCGAAGACGAGCGCGCCGAACCGGGCCGGCGGGCGGACGGCGGTGATCGTCGCGATCCGGCCGCTCTCGCGGTGGAACCGCAGCAGTGCTTGGAGATCGACGTCGGCGAGGCCGTCGCCGTAGGTGAGCATGAACGTGCCGTCGGCGAGCCACGGCCGAAGGCGCCTGACGCGGCCGCCGGTGTTCGTGAACTCCCCGGTGTCCCTGAGCTGGACGAGCCAGTGCTCGGCCTCCGGCTCCTCGGCTTCGACCCTCCCGGACGCGAGGTCGACGGTCATGCTCCCGCGCAGGTCGTGGTAGGTGCGGAAGTAGCTCTTGATCGCGTCGCCCTTGTAGCCGAGCGCCACGAGGAACTCGCTGAAGCCGAAGCGCTCGTAGCGCTTCATGATGTGCCACAGCAGCGGCCGGCCGCCGATCTCGATCATCGGCTTGGGGCGCAGGTCGGTCTCCTCGGCGAAGCGGGTTCCCATGCCCCCAGCCAGGATGACCGTGCGCATCCGACGACCCTAGATGATCGACCCGAACCGAGCGTCTAGTGGGTCGGACGACCCACTAGCATCCGGCGCTCGATGGCGCCGCTCGTGGATCCGACGTTCTGGCGCGGGCGAACGGTGCTCGTGACCGGCTATACCGGCTTCAAGGGCGCGTGGCTGTCGCTGTGGCTGCAGGCGCTCGGCGCGCGCGTCGTCGGGCTGGCCCGCGGGGTGCCGTCGTCGCCGTCGCTCTACGAGCTCGCACGCGTCGGCGCCGGCGTCGTCGAGGAGTCCGCCGACGTCCGCGACCTCGCCGCCGTCTCGGCGGCGTTCGCGCGCCACGAGCCCGAGGTCGTGGTCCATCTGGCCGCCCAGCCGCTCGTGCGCCGCTCGTTCCTCGAGCCGCGTGCGACGTACGAGACGAACGTCATGGGCACGGTCAACGTGCTCGAGGCGGTGCGCGCGACGCCCTCCGTTCGCGCGATCGTCAACGTGACGTCGGACAAGTGCTACGAGAACCCGTGGGGGGCCGGGCGGCCCGGCCGCGTCGACGGCGACGCGGTGCCGCGACCGTTCGTCGAGACGGACCCGATGGGCGGTCACGACCCGTACTCGAGCTCCAAGGCCTGCGCCGAGCTCGTCGTGACCGCGTACCTGCGCTCGTTCTTCGAGCCGGCGCCCGACGGGCCGCGGCTGGCATCCGCGCGCGCGGGCAACGTCATCGGCGGGGGCGACTGGGGCGAGGACCGGCTGATCCCCGACGTCATGCGCGGCGCGATCGCCGGCCGTCCGATCGCCGTGCGCAATCCCGAGGCCGTCCGGCCGTGGCAGCACGTCCTCAACCCGCTGTCAGGGTACCTGCGCCTGGCCGAGGCGCTGCACGACGCCCCCGAGCTTCAGGGGGGCTGGAACTTCGGTCCGGCACACGACGACGCGCGCCCGGTTCGCTGGATCGCCGACCGCCTGAGCGAGCTGTGGCCGGACGAGATCCGCTGGGAGCTCGACGAGGGCCCGCATCCGCACGAGGCGCACTTCCTGTCGCTGGATTCGACGAAGGCGCGCGCGCGGCTGGGCTGGGCGCCCACCTGGGCGCTCGACGAGGCCCTGGCGAGCATCGTCGCGTGGTACCTCGCGCTGCGCAACGGCGAGGACATGCGCACGCTCACGCTGGGGCAGATCAAGCGGTTCGAGGCCGCCGCGCGGCGCGCCGCGGACGGCGTGCGGCCCGCCTCCGCAGACCAGGCCCTGCGGTCCTCGTAGCCGCCCCACGATCGTCCAGCCGAGCTGCGCTGCCGGCTCCGCCGTGAGTCCGGCCCGGCCCTGCGCTGCTAAAGGCAGCCGCGGTCGCCTCCCGATGCCGCCGCGATGGGTGTCATCCGGATCGCCCGGCGGGAGACGTTAGCGCTTGCGCGGATCGCTCTGCGCCGTCAGGGCTCGCATCCCGTGCCGCGAGTCACCGCGCTCGTTGTGGCGTCGCTGTTGGCGCTCGCCGGCACGGCCGTCGCCTCGACCGGCAGCTGCTACTCCCAGGAGGGCTGCACCGAGAACGCCCGCAGCGCGGCGGACTTCACCGCCAGCGCCGGCGTCAACACGCACCTCGGCTACAGCCAGAGCGTCTACTGGCGCAACTGGCCGATGGTGCGCGACCGCCTGCTCGAGCTTGGCGTGTCCCACATCCGGGACGGCACCTTCCCGGTCAGCTATCCCGACGTCATCGGGCCGACGGTCGCGGCCCGCTACAACGAGCTGGGCGCGGCGGGGATCAGGGGAAACCTGCTCGTCGGACACGAGCAGGCGATGACCCCGACGACGCTGGCGGAGCGCCTGCGCTGGGTCAGGGACAACGTCGCGAGCTTCACGACGTCGATCGAGGGCAGCAACGAGTTCGACACGCAGGGCGGCGACCCCGAGCGCATCGCCTCGCTTCGCGACATGCAGTGCGAGATCTACCGGCGCGTCAGGTCCGACCCGATCCTCGCGTCCAAGCCCGTCGTCGGCCCCAGCTCCGGCAACTTCTACTCCGACGACATCTGGTACGGAGAGATCGGCGACCTGAGCGGCTGCCTCGACAGGGGCAACCTGCATCCGTACGCCGGCTCGGACCCGCCCCATCGCCGCCTCAGCCGAGATCTCTCGGTGGGTATGAGCTGGGCGCGCGCGGCCTACGGCGACAAGCCGTTG
>DASZOA010000573.1:0-2566 GCA_035551055.1 Solirubrobacteraceae bacterium | reverse complement strand
CCACGACCGATGCGAGGCACGCGAGCGCCAGGCACGCGAGCCCTCTCAAGGTCCTTGACATACTCGTCCCCTCCTCCGAAGAACGTCACCGAAACACGGTGGACCGGGCCCTCTTCCCGAGAACGCCGCCATCGTACTCCGGCTGCTGTCGCTCGTTGAGACGCGCACGCTACGGTTCACAGGCACCACCTGCGCCGGTCGCGCACCAGTGCCGGGCGCGCGGTCACTCCAGGTACGTCGCGACGTCCGCGACCGGAGCGCGCTCGGGGACGCGGACCTCCTGGCGCGGGTAGCCGAGGTGCAGCAGCCCGAGCACCCGCTCGCCCTCGCCGACCTCCAGCGCCGCGCGCCCCTGCTCGGTGCGCAGGACCGCCGGCGTGCGCCAGTAGCCGGCCAGGCCGCGCCCGTGCGCGGCCAGCAGCACGATGTAGGCCGCCGTCGCGGACGCGAGCACGTCCTCCTCGTCGAGGACCGGGTCGCCCGCCTGCGTCGCGGACACCGCGACGAGCGTCGGCGCGCGGTCGAGCTTCGCGGCGGCGATCGGGTCGCCGGTCGCCGCCTTGAGCCGCTCGAGCGCCTGCGGTCCCACGACCCGGAAGCGCCAGGGGGTCGTGAGCTTGTGGTTCGGCGCCCAGCGCGCGAGCTCGAACAGCTCGTCGAGTGTCTGGCGATCGATCGGCTCGGGCGCGTAGGCCTTGTGCGTGCGCCGTGTGCGGATCGCCAGCTCGAGCTCCACCGTCGCGTTACTCCTCGTCCTCGGAGGCCACCGGCTCGGAGTCCTCGTCGTCCTCGTAGAGCGATTCGCGGGCAAGCTCGGTGCCCTTGCGATCGAAGAGCTTGCAGTCCAGCGTGTCGCCGCGATAGGCGTCGGGCGCCAGCAGCGTGAAGCGCTCTCCGACGAGCGCGCACTGGTCGACGGTCAGGTCGGCCAGCTCGCCCGTGACGACCGCGCCGTCTGCGACCAGCGGCCGCCCCCAGACGAGCGTCATGTGGGCCGACCGGCCGCCTTCGCCGCGCCAGCTGCCGACGACCTCGTCGCAGAGGTCGAGCTTCCAGTCGGGGTTCGCCTCCGCCGTGTCGGCGGTGAAGTCGGCGACGGCGTCGAACTCGGTCGGCTCGCGATCCTCGCCGCCGGGACGGAACGAGACGTAGCCGAAGAGCTCGAAGCCGTTGGACGTCCGCGCGGTGGCCGGGACGTACGTGCGGCCGTGCCACGTGCGATCGGGGTAGAAGACGACCTCGCCGGGCTCGCCGAGCTCGTCGTCGCCGGGGTCGATCGCGTCGCAGGCGCCGAGGAAGTGGCGCGCGAGGGTGCCGGCCCAGCGCCCCTGGGGCAGGGGCTCCTGCGGGGGCTCGGCGACGAAGCGCGGGACGACGCGGGACTCGACTGGCACGCCAGCCAGTCTACGGCCGATCGAGCGGGGAACCCGCGAGCGGGACCCCGTCGAGCTGCTCCTCCAGCGGCGCCGGCTCGCCGAGGTGGAAGCCCTGGCCCCAGTCGACGCCGAGCTCGCGCAGCATCTCGACGGTCCGGTCGTCGCCGACGAACTCGGCGATCGTCTCCTTGCCCATGCCGCGGGCGATCTCGACGACCGCGGTCACGAGCAGCCGGTCGGTCGCGTCCGTCGTGACGCTGCGCACGAACTCCCCGTCGATCTTCAGGTAGTCGAACGGGAGGTGCTTGAGGTAGTAGAACGAGCCGAACCCGGCGCCGAAGTCGTCGAGGGCGAAGCGGCAGCCCAGCTCCCGCAGGCGCGCGGAGAAGGCGCGCGCGAGCGCGATGTTCGCGACCGCCGCCGTCTCGGTGATCTCGAAGGTCAGGCGGGCCGGATCGATCGCGCTCTCGCCCAGCAGGCGCTCGGTGAGCTCCAGCAGCGCGGGCGCGCCGATCGACCTGCCCGAGAGGTTGACCTCGAGGCTGATCTCCGGGTGCTCGTCGAGCATCCGGATCGCCCGTGCGACGACGCACCGGTCGATCTCCTGGACGAGGTCCAGGCGCTCGGCGACGTAGAGGAAGGCGCTCGGCGGGATCAGGTCGCCGTCGCGGTTGCGCATCCGCAGCAGCAGCTCGAAGCGCCGGTCGCGCCGGCCCTGCAGATCGACGATCGGCTGCGCGAGCAGCTCGAAGCGCTCGTCGTCGAGGGCGGAGCGGATCTCCTCGACCCAGGTGACGCGTCGTCTCGTACGTGGCTGCGGCACGCTGTGCGAGCGGTAGAACGACGCGCGATCGCGCCCCGCCTCCTTGGCGTCGTACATCGCCAGGTCGGCGTGCACCATGACGTCCTCGGGTTCGAGCCCGTCCTCGTCGTCGAAGAACGCGACGCCGATGCTCGCCGTCAGGCCGTGGCGGCTGCCGGCGCGCGTGCGCTCGGCCTCGCTGCGCACGCAGTCCAGCAGCTCGGCGGCGACGCGCCGCGCGGCGGTCTCGTCGGCATGCGGCAGGATGACCGCGAACTCGTCGCCGCCGAGGCGCGCGAGCACGTCCGATCGCCGCAGGCGCTTGGCGAGCGCGCCGGCGACGCGCGCGATGAGCTCGTCGCCGGCCTGGTGGCCGAGCGTGTCGTTG
>DASZOA010000572.1:0-2462 GCA_035551055.1 Solirubrobacteraceae bacterium | reverse complement strand
CCCGCGCGCACCTCGATGAGCGCTGTGGCCGAGCACGCCGGCGTCCGGCGCTCGACGCTGTACCGCCACTTCCCGGACGAGCAGGCGCTGTTCCAGGCGTGCTCATCGCATTGGCGCGCGGCGAATCCGCCCCCGCCGCTGAACGCGTGGGCGGCGATCGCCGACGCCGACGAGCGGCTGCGCATCGCGCTCGGCGAGCTGTATCGCGACTACCGCCGCACCGAGCGGATGCGCAGCAACCTGCTGCGCGACGAGGCCACCCACGCCATCACCGCGAAGTTGATGCGCGGCTACCACGACTACCTCGCCGCCGCGCGCGACGTGCTCATGCAGGGCCGCAAGGTCCGCGGCCGCGCCCGAGCACGGGTCCAGGCCGCGATCGGTCACGCGCTGGCGTTCGCGACGTGGCGCTCGCTCGCCGACGAGCAGGGTCTGGACGACGACGCCGCGGCGGAGCTGATGTGTCGACTGGTCGCCGCCGCGGCGGACCAGCCGGCAGCGCAACGCCACGCGTCCTCGTCCCAAGGCAGCCGACGCGCACCGACCACCAGCTCCAACTGACACGCCCCGGCGGGGACCCGCCGCCGGCGCTACTGGTGCTCGTCCAGAGCCGCACTCGTCGAGGCGCGTCTCGTGAAGTGGGCGGCACCGGCTATGAGGCTGGTGATTGACGGCCGGGTTGCCGGCGGCACCGGTCTCGCCCGCGGGACAGTCGATCCCGACCTGACGATTCTCAGTTCGTTACGGGACGGTGATGACGAGCTTGCCGCGGGCGTGACCGTCCTGCATTCGGCCGATGGCGGCGGCGACGTTGCTCAGCGGGTACGTCCGGTCGATTGCCGGTGCGACCTTGCCGGCCTCGGCCAGCTCACGCAGCACGATCAGATCTGCGCTGTTCTCTGAGGCGATGAACGTGCCGAGCTTCTGCTTGACGAGCGCAGACAGCGCCAGCGCCCGGATCGAGCGTTCGCTGCCGCCCAGTAGTCGACCCCCAGTCTCGCCACCGACGATGACGAGCCTCCCCCGAGGGGTGAGGGCCCGGCGCAGCTCGGACAACCGGCGGTTGCCGCCGGTGTCCAGGATCACGTCGTAGCGCTGCTCGCCGCGGGTGAAGTCCTCGCCGGTGTAGTCGATGACGCGGTCAGCGCCGAGGGCAAGCACCAGGTCCGTCTTGGCCGAACTGGACACGCCGGTGACCTCGGCGCCCAACGCCTTGGCGATCTGCACTGCGAATGTGCCCACGCCGCCCGAGGCGCCGATCACGAGCACCTTCTGCCCCGCGTGGACCTGTCCATGGTCGCGCACCGCCTGCAGCGCGGTCAGCCCTGACACCGGGATGGCCGCCGCTTGTGCGAAGGACAGGTTCGCCGGCTTGCGTGCCAGCCGGCACGGCTGCGCACACGCATACTCGGCAAATGCGCCGTCACACGTGCCGTAGACCTCATCGCCGACGGCGAGCTCGGCCACACCCTTGCCCACGCACTCGATCGTTCCCGCGAAGCTGCGGCCCGGGTTCAGCGGCTTCGGCGCGCGCAGCCCGAAGCCGGCCAGGCGGATGGGATACGGAAGACCGGCCATGATGTGCCACGTCCCGCGGTCCACGCTGGCCGCACTGACGCGCACGAGGATCTCGTCATCGGAGATCGTGGGTCTCGCGACCTCGCCAAGGCGGAGTACCTGCTCGGCGACAGGACCATACTCGTCCTGCGCGATCGCCTTCATCGGCGACGCCTCGGATGACGCGAGCGGCGAGTCCAGCAGTGCCGTCTTCATATGTGCTCCCTACGTGAGCGAGTGCTCCGCCGTGCTGCTGGCCGGAGCGGAAACCCACCATACACGCGCACCGAGACGCGCGAGCAAAGCATTTCGGGTCTGAGCGAGCATGATCCACGACGTGCGGTGGGGCAAGTTCATCTAGGTGATCCTGATCGACCGGGGAAGGATGAGGGGGCTCGTCGGCGCGGTATCCAGTAGCGCATGCTCGCGACGACTCGAGTTGCGGGCCGAGTCAGTGCGGGGTACGTAAGACGGGGTGCCGCGCTCACCGTTCGAGCAGCCCGAGGGGCTCGTCTTACGTCCGGAATTGCTGACGATCGACGAGCAGGCCGAGCTACTCGAACGGCTGGCCGACCTGCGCTTCGACCCGATCGTGATGCGCGGTCAGGCGGCGCGGCGGACGGCGCGCCACTACGGCCTCGGCTACGACTATGAGTCCAGGACGCCGCAGCCAGGCGAGCCGGTGCCCGAGTGGCTCATACCGGTGCGCCAGCGCGCCGCCGAGCTGGCCGGCGAGGAACCCGAGGAGCTTGTCGAGGTCCTCATACAGCGCTACCCGCAGGGCGCCGCGATCGGCTGGCACCGTGACGCCCCTGCGTTTGGGACAGTGGTCGGCGTATCGCTCGGGGGGACCTGTCGCCTGAGATTTCAGCGCGGCACGGGCGAGCGCCGCCGGGTGTGGGAGA
>DASZOA010000571.1:0-1923 GCA_035551055.1 Solirubrobacteraceae bacterium | reverse complement strand
AGCGGCAACACGCAGGCCGTGCGCGCGCTGCGACTGGACTGCGACGGGGACGCCCTGCTGGCGCTCGTCGAGCCCGCCGGCCCGGCCTGTCACACCGGACGGCGAACGTGCTTCCACAACGGCGAGCTCGAGCCGCCCGCGCCGCACGAGGCGCTGCCGGCGCTCGAGCGCACGCTCGCCGACCGCGACCGCGAGCGCCCGCAGGGGTCCTACACCGTCACGCTGCTCGACGACGCGGCGCTCGCCGCCGAGAAGGTGCGCGAGGAGGCCGAGGAGGTCGCGCGCGCCGCCCGCGAGGAGGCCGACGAGCGCGTCGACGAGGAGGCCGCCGACGTGCTGTACCACCTCGCCGTGCTGCTGCGCGGCCGCGAGCGCTCGCTCGTCGACGCGCAGATCGTCCTCAATGGCCGTCGCCGCTGACCCCGGGGCGGGCGGCATCGTCTCCGTCGAGCCCTCGCTCGACGAGGTCCGCGCGCTCGCGCGCGACTACAACGTCATCCCGCTGCGCCAGTCGTTCATCGACGACACCGAGACGCCGGTCTCGGCCTTCCTGAAGCTGCGCGGCCGCGCGCCAACGTCGCCCGCGTTCCTGCTGGAGTCGGCCGAGCGCGGCCAGCAGGTCGGCCGCTACAGCTTCATCGGCGTGCGCCCGCGCAAGGTCGTGCGCTGGTCGCTCGGCGACGAGCCCGCCGACCCGTACGGCCTCGCCGCCGCCGAGGTCGCGCGCCACCGCCAGGCGCCGTGGCCGGACATGCCGCCGTTCGCCGGCGGCGCCGTCGGCTACTTCGGCTACGACCTCGTGCGGACCGTCGAGCCGCTCGGCGAGCCGAAGCCCGACCCGGTCGGCCTGCCCGACATGGCGCTCATGCTGTCCGACGTGCTCGTCGTGTTCGACCATCTCAAGCACACGATCAGCGTGCTCGTCAACGTCTACGCCGACGACGACGAGGGCGATCTGGAGACGGCGTACGCCGACGCCGCCGCCACGATCCACAAGGCGCGCGACCTGCTCGCCGGCCCGGTCCCGCGGCCCGCGCCGACCCCGCCGCGCCCGCGGCCGGTGTTCACGTCGAACATGACGCGCGAGCAGTTCGAGCGCAACGTCGCGCGGATCGTCGAGTACATCCACGCCGGCGACGCGTTTCAGGTCGTGCCATCGCAGCGCTGGTCGGCGCAGCTCGACATCGACCCGTTCTCGATCTACCGCGGGCTGCGCGTCGTCAACCCGAGCCCGTACATGTACTTCCTGGACTTCCTGGACTTCCAGGTCGCCGGCGCGTCGCCCGAGCCGGTGCTGACCGTGACCGGGCGCCGCGTCGCGACGCGGCCGATCGCCGGGACCCGCCCGCGCGGCGCGACGCTCGCCGAGGACGAGCGGATCGCCGAGGAGCTGCTCGCCGACGAGAAGGAGCGTGCCGAGCACGTCATGCTCGTCGACCTCGGCCGCAACGACCTGGGCCGCGTCTGCGAGTACGGCTCGGTCACGGTCGATCGCTTCATGGCCGTCGAGACGTACTCGCACGTCATGCACATCGTCTCCAACGTCTCGGGGACGCTGCGCGAGGGCGTCACCGCGATGGACGCGCTGCGCTCGGTGCTGCCGGCCGGCACGCTGTCGGGCGCGCCGAAGGTCCGCGCGATGCAGATCATCGACGAGCTCGAGCCGGTCAAGCGCGGCGGCTACGGCGGCGCGATCGGCTACCTCTCCTATAGCGGCGACCTCGACACCGCGATCCACATTCGCACGGTCGTCATGAAGGACGGGCGCGCGCACGTGCAGGCCGGCGGCGGGACCGTCGCCGACGCCCGACCGGCGTACGAGTTCGCCGAGTCCGAGGCCAAGGCGCGCGCCGTGCTGCGCGCGGTCGAGCTGGCCTCGCGCCAGCCCGACTGGCCGTAGGACCGCGGCTCAGGCGATCCGCA
>DASZOA010000570.1:0-3765 GCA_035551055.1 Solirubrobacteraceae bacterium | reverse complement strand
GCCCGACCTGCTGCTCGTCTCGGCGGGGTTCGACGCCCACGTCGACGACCAGCTGGCGTCGTGCGCCGTCACCGAGGCGGGCTTCGAGGGCATGGCGGCGCTCATGCTCGCCTGCGCTCGCGAGCTGTCGGCGCCGCTGGGCATCGTGCTCGAGGGCGGCTACGAGCTGGGCGCGCTGTCGCGTTCGGTCGTGGCGACGCTCGCGGTGGTCGGGGGATCTGCGGCGATCGATCCTCCCGAGGTCGACGTTCATCCGCTGGCGCGCGAGGCGCGCGAGCGCCTCGTCGAGACGCACTGGCCGTCGCTGCCCTGACCGGCCCTCGCCCGGTGACCGCCTTCGCGCAGCGGGCATCGCCGCCGCGCGCGGCGCGACCACCTACGGGGCGGTGGTCGCCCCGGCCGGCGGTGGAATGGTCACCGTCGCCGGCGGCGCGGTCGGCGTCTGTCCCGGCACGGTGGTCGCCGGCTGCGAGGGATCGACGGGCGCCGTCGTCGCCGGTGAGCTCGACGAACGCGAACGCCAGCAGCGCCCCCGCCAGCGCGACGATCGCGCCGATCGCGACGGTCGGAAGCTGCCAGTTCGGCGTCGGCGCCAGCCGCGTCCGGGCGGGCGCGCCGCACTCCAGACACCAGTCCTGCTCGGCTCCGACGAGGGCCGAGCAGCGCGGGCAGCGCAACGAGCCGGGCGGGGGAAGCTGCGCCGGACCCTCGGGCGGCTGAGCGCTCACGAGTCGTCGTCGGGCGTGCGCGGAGGAAGCATCGCCTCGGTCGGCTGGGCGCCCCCGTCTGCGGAGGCATCGTCCACCGGCGCCGCAGCCGGCCCCGGCCGCTGCTGCGTCCCGGACGCCGAGCTTGCGTACTCGATCGCCGCGGGCGGCGGCTGCGGGGGCGCGGCGATCGCGCCCCCGACCTCGCCCATCACGCGCGGGCCGCCCACCTGCAGCCCGCAGTTCGGGCAGTAGTTCGAGTCGCTGCCGTGGAGCGCCCCGCAGCGCGCGCAGGACGTGATCCCCGGCTCGCGCAGCTCATGCAGCGGCCGGCGGTCGTCGAGGATCCGCTCGAGCGTCCGCAGCTCCTGGTCGACGGCGGCGAGGGCGTTGAGCTTCGCCTCGACGAGGTCCGGTCGATCACGTCCGAAGCGGCGCATGTCGAACATGAGCCCGCCGATGTCGCGGAACGCCAGCTCGCGTGCGCGGCGCAGGAAGCGCAGGCGCCGGCGCAGCCGGCCGCGGTCCCGGAAGCTCGGCGCATGGCCGCCGGCCGGCTCCTGGACGATGACCTGCGTCTCCTGCGTCTGCGGGTCGATCGCGACGGGCGCTGCCGAGGCGGCCTTCTTGCCCCACGGCAGGCGCTGGCCGCGCGAGCGCCTGGCCAGCAGGCCGGACGGAAGTCGGCGAAGCAGGCCGGTGGCGCCACGGCGCGAGGAGCCGGAGGCGCGGCGGCGGAAGATGCGCTGCATCAGTCCGGTCATGACGGCGAGGCGCGGCGTAGGGAGGTGGCCGGCGCCTCGGCGGGCGAGTATAGCGGCGGGGCGCCACCGCACTCGCCGCAGGGCTTCTGCGCAGACTTGTCGCAGACGCGCGTAGATCCGTCACGCGAAGCGGCCCAGCATCGGTGCGGCACACCACCGTCTCTGGGAGGCCGCCGATGCCGTATCGCACGATGGGCTGGATTCACGCAAACGTCGCTCGCCTGTGGCGCGAGCAGGCCGGACAGGGCACCGTCGAGTACGTCGGGCTCATGCTCCTGCTCGCCGCGCTGCTGAGCGGCGTCGTCCTGGCCGCGAAGGGGATGAAGGACGGCGGCGGCCTGGCGAAGGAGATCGCCGAGAAGCTCAAGGACACGATCGAGTCGGTCGGCAAGGGCAAGCCGTAGCGGCGTCGGCGCGGGTCCGCGGGGCGCCTCTGCGAACATGGCGCCCCGTGGCGTCCGCCCCGCACAGCAGCGCGCCGATCGGCGTCTTCGACTCCGGCGTCGGCGGCTTGACCGTTCTGCACGAGCTGCTCGTCGCGCTGCCGCACGAGGACTTCCTCTACGTCGGCGACTCGGCGCGGTTTCCGTATGGCGATCGTACGGGCGGCGAGCTGCGCGCGTTCAGTCGGCAGATCGCCGACGTGCTGCTCGAGCGCGGCGCCAAGCTGATCGTCGTGGCCTGCAACTCGGCGACCTCGGCGGCGCTGGAGGACCTCGCCGCATACGTCGCCGGCAGCGGCTGGAACGTCGACGTGATCGGCGTCGTCGGGCCCGAGTCCAACCTCGCCGTCGCGCGCACGCGCAGCGGGCGGATCGGCGTGCTCGCGACGCCGGCGACCGTCGCAAGCGGCGCCTACGAGCGCGCCGTGCTCGCCGCGGACCCGCTCGTGCAGCTCACGAGCGTCCCGTGTCCGCAGCTGGCGCGCATCTCGCAGGACGGCGCCCCGATCACCGAGGCCGACGTCGAGCTCGCGCGGACGTACTGCGCGCCGCTGCGCGAAGCGGGGGTCGACACCGCGATCCTCGGCTGCACGCACTATCCGTTCGTGCGCGCGCTGCTGCAGCGCCTGCTCGGGCCGGAGGTGGCGCTGATCACCTCCGGGACCGCGATCGCGCGCCGCGTGCAGCACGCGCTCACCGCGCGTGAGCTCGCGGCGCCGCGGGCCGGCGAGGGCCGCTACAGCTTCCTGTGCAGCGGCGACGCGGAGGCCTTCGCCGAGATCGGATCGCGCTTCCTGCAGCTGCCGATGGCGGCGGTCGAGCGCGTCGAGCTCGCGGCCCTCGCCGGGAGCGTCCAGGCCGGCCGATGACCGCCCACGACGCAGGCCGGCCGATGACCGCCCGCGACCGGGTGCCGGCATGACCGCCGCTCCGCCGACCCGCTCCTACGGCCGTGCGGCGGGAGACCTGCGGCCGACGACGATCGACCCCGACTTCGTCAAGCCGGCCGCCGGGTCGGCGCTGATCACGCAGGGCGAGACGCGCGTCATCTGCACCGCATCCGTCCAGGAGAGCGTGCCGCGCTGGATGACCGGCCGGGGCCGCGGCTGGGTGACGGCGGAGTACGGGATGCTCCCCGCCTCGACGGGCGAGCGCAAGGCGCGCGACGTCAGCAAGGGCCGGCCCGACGGGCGAACGGTCGAGATCCAGCGCCTGATCGGGCGCTCCGTCCGCGGCGTCATCGACTTCGAGGCGCTCGGCGAGCGCACGATCTACCTCGACTGCGACGTGCTCACCGCCGACGGCGGGACGCGCTGTGCGTCGATCACCGGCGCCTTCGTCGCGCTCGACCTCGCGATCCGCCGGCTGCTCGAGGAGGGCGAGCTCGAGCGCTCGCCGCTGACCGGCAGCGTCGCGGCGATCTCCTGCGGGATCGTCGACGGGGTGGCGCTGCTCGACCTCGACTACTCCGAGGACTCGACGGCGGAGGTCGACGCGAACGTCGTGATGACCGGCGACGGCGGGCTGATCGAGGTCCAGGCGACGGCCGAGCGCACGCCGCTGTCGCGCGCGCACCTCGACGAGCTGCTCGCGCTCGCCGGCGGCGGCGTCGAGCGGCTGCGCGCGATCCAGGCGCGGGCGGTGGCGTGAGGCTGGTGCTCGCCAGCCGCAACGCGCACAAGCTGCGCGAGCTCGAGGCACTGCTCGCGCCGCACGAGATCGTCGAGCTGCCCGCCGACGTCGCCCTGCCGCCCGAGACCGCCGACACGTTCGCCGGCAACGCGCTCGCGAAGGCGCGCGCGGCTGCGCGCGCGACGTGGCAGACGGCGATCGCCGACGACTCCGGGATCG
>DASZOA010000569.1:0-6026 GCA_035551055.1 Solirubrobacteraceae bacterium | reverse complement strand
CGCCGCCCGTGTGCTCGTCGCGACGCCGCGCGCGATCGAGGCGCTCGCCGCGTCGAGCGTGCGGCTCGACGTGCTAGTGCGCAGCGCCACCGCCCCGGGCGAGGTCTACGAGCCGGGCATGCTCGACCCCGAGCCGCGCTTCGTCGTCAGCACGGCCGGCGAGCAGGGGGGATCGTGGACCGGCGAGACGTCGGGTTCGTGGGAGGCGACGCCGCTGCCGGGGCCGCCGGTCGACGCCTACGGTTGCGGCGACTCGTTCGCCGCGGGGCTCGCGTTCGGGCTCGGCGCTGGGATGGACCTCCGCGAGGCGATCGAGCTCGGGGCCCGCTGCGGCGCGGCGTGCCTGTCCGGCCGCGGGCCCTACGCGGCGCAGCTCGAGTTGGCGTGAGCGCTCGCTCTCCGCGCCGGGCGGGGAGGCGCGTCAGAACCTTCACCTCGGGGCACACATCGGTGAGATGCCGGCAACGACGAGGGGGTCGCGATGAACGAGGAGACGCTCGCACGTGGGGCCGAGGGGCCGGAGGTCGCCGAGCTGCAGGAGGCGCTGATCGCGCTGGACTTCAAGCCCGGCGAGGTGGACGGCGTCTTCGGCCCGATCACCGAGAGCGCGGTGAAGTCGTTCCAGGTGTTCGCGAAGATCGCGCCCGACGGCATCGTCGACGAGGAGACGCGCGAGAAGCTCGAGGACGAGACGGGGCTGCAGAACGAGGGCGACACCGGGTAGGAGCGTCACAGCGTCTGGGTGCCCTGGGCGCGTTCTCCATCGATCGGATGAAGTAGGAGCGCCCGGCGTGAGGGGTCGTGGCTCGAGCGTCCACGACATGGACGCAACGTCCAAAGCCCCCGCTAGGCCCTGCGCTCGGCGCGACGCGGTCGAACCGCGGCAGCTCAGCCGGCAAGCTCGTGATGCACGCGCGGCCTCTTGCCCTCGTCCCAGCGCTCGAACCAGCAGGCGCCCTCGCGGATCGACAGGAACACCGCCGGGTCGAGGTCCAGCGCGGCGACGAAGTCCGCGCGCGCCCGCGCGGGGTCCTCGTCCTGCGGCGCCTCGAGCGCGATCCCCCGGCCGCGGTTGTCGACGGACGCGATGAGCACGAAGCGCGAGCGCCCGTCGTAGGCCAGGCCGACGTACCGCATCCTGCCGAGCCCCGGCTCCTCGCCCTCGGTCCACGTCCAGCCGAACCTCGCGGTCAGATCCTCCGGGCTGCGATCGATGACCGCGACGTAGTCCATGACGGTCGGCGTCCACTCGTCGGCCGTCTGCTGGGCGATCCGCCCAGGGCTCATCGTTCCCCGCCGACGGCCCGGCGCAGCGCGTCGAACGGCTCCTCGCCGGGCTCGAGCTCGATGAGCCGGCGACGCAGCCGGCCGATGTAGACCTCGATCGACCCGTCGCCGCGCACGTCGGCCCCTGCAGACACGCGCGGGTTCAACCGCGTCGGTCCCGCCAGCTCGCCGCGCGCGGCGACCTGTGCGACGGGCTCGTACTCGCGCGTCAGCGCGCGCCGCGTCCGGCGCCGACCCGCGCGGCCGAGCGTCGTCAGCTCGCGCTCGAGCGCGTCCACCGCGGCGGGGAGCGACGCGTGGCGCGAGCGGGTGACGCTGGGCCCGACCCGGATCGTGACGGTGTACGCCATCGGCGGGCGATGGTAGTCCTGCGCCGGTCAGGCATCGCCGTGCGGTCGCAGCCGATACAGGACGTGGCGCCGCAGCGGACTGCCGGCGGGCAGCCGGGGATGGTCGAAGTCGTCGCCGGGATCGTGCGTCATGCCGAGGCGCCGCATGACGGCGATCGAGCGAACGTTCGCCGGGACCGCGAACGCCACGATCTCGTCGAGGCCGAGGCGCTCGAAGCCGAAAGCCACCGCGGCGCGGGCGGCCTCGGTCGCGTAGCCCTGGCCCCAGGCGTCACGCGTCAGGCGCCAACCCACCTCGACGGCCGGGGTGAAGTGCGCATCGAAGGACACGCGCGCGATCCCGGCGAACCCCAGGAACGCCCCGCTCGCGGTGTGCTCGAGCGCGAACAGCCCCCAGCCCTCCCGCGCGAGCTCCTGTCCGATGCGCTCGGCGAGCGCGTCGCTCTCGGGCTGCGTGAGCGTGCCGGGGAAGTGGCGCATGACCTCCGGGTCGGCGTTCAGGGCGGCGAACGGCGCGCGGTCGCTCGCGCGCCACGGCCGCAGCAGCAGCCGGTCGGTGCGCAGCTCGGTCAGCGCTTACGCCAGCTGCTTGGCGAGCGCGACGTCGACGGCGGCATCCCACGTGGCCGCGACCTGCTCGACGGCGTCGTGCTCCTCGGCGAGGATGCGCTCGGCGAGCTGCGCGGTCGGCTCGTCGCCGGCGCGCCGGGCGGTGCGCGCCAGCAGCTCGTAGGCGCCGGCCTCCAGCGCCTCGAACGCATACGCGAAGCCGCCGAGCTTGGCCGGCGTGTCCGGCTGGACCTTGAAGAAGGCGCCGAGGTTCAGCGCGCCCATGCGCATCGCCGCGGCCTGCGCGCGGGCGGGACGGCCGCCGAGCTGCGCGAGGCGCTCGTCGACGAGCCGCTGATGCTCGCGCGTCGGCTCGAGGTGGCGCTCGAAGACGTCCGCCAGCGCGTCGAACTCGGCGAGCTTCGGACCCGCCTCGAGCATCTGCAGGCTCTGTGCCTCCAGGGCGTGCGCGTCGCGCAGGTACTTGACGATCTCCTTGGCGAGGTCGTCGGCTCCCTTCTCGCGCAGCGAGGCGTCGACCGCCTGCTCCCAGTGCGCGGCGATGCGGTCGGCCATCGCGCGCTCCTGCTCGCCGATCCGCGCGGCCAGCGCCGCGACGGCGTCGTCGCCGCCGCGTGCGGCGATCCGGCGAAGCAGCTCGTATGCCGCGAGCTCCAGGTGCTCGTAGGAGTACGCATGCATCGCGAGCTTGCCCGGTGTGTCGGGATTGAACTTGGCGAACAGCACCATCCCGACGCCGCCCGCGCGGCCGGCGACGTCCTTGATCAACGACGGCTTGGCGCCGCGCTGCTCGAGCTGCTCGCGGACCAGGCGCTCGTGCTCGCGCGTCTCGTCCTCGTGGTCGGAGAAGATCTTCGCCAGTGACGGATCGCCGGCGAGCCCCGGCGCCCGTCGCACCTGCTCGAGTGCCTGCACCTCGATCGAATGCACATCGGTCAGGTACTTCGTGAGCTGGTCGTGAAAGCCGTGATCGGTCATGCACGACGCGTACCCGCGCGCACGACCGCCCGCACCTTGTCCCGACGCTCCGCGACCGCGGCTCGTCCGCGCCCGACGAGGGCGAACCGCGCACCCCGGCACGCGGCGCCAGACACACAACCAGCTTCCGCGAAGCGGCCGTAGGATGGGCGCGTGAGCGACTCGATCGACACCGACGCTCTCGCCGCAGAGCTGGCGGAG
Source organism: Solirubrobacteraceae bacterium (assembly GCA_035551055.1). Classification (GTDB taxonomy): domain Bacteria; phylum Actinomycetota; class Thermoleophilia; order Solirubrobacterales; family Solirubrobacteraceae; genus CADCVQ01. Next base: position 2,640 of record DASZOA010000569.1, on the reverse strand, counting down.
GCGGGCGTCGTCGGGCTGACGATCGCGTGGGCGGACAACAACGGGATTCCGCGCTCGCGGACGGTGCCGCTGGATCGCCTCGGCGACGTCGCGCGGCGCGGGGTCGGCATCACGACGCTGTTCGCGGTCTTCGACTCGCATGACGCGATCACGTACGCTCACGAGGGCCTGTCGACCCCATCGGGCGACGTGCGGCTCATCCCGGTCCTCGATCGCGTCACGCCGCTTGGGGGACAGCCGGGCTTCGCCTGGGCGCCGGGCCGTCAGCTCGCCGCCGACGGCTCGGCGTGGCCGTACGACCAGCGCGCCGTGCTCGAGGCGCAGGTCGAGCGGGCGTCCGCGATCGGGCTCGAGCTTCGCGCCGGCTTCGAGCTCGAGTTCTTCGTGGGCCGCGCGGGCGACGAGTTGCAGCCCGCCCACGACGGTCCCGCCTACAGCCCGCACGCGCTGCTCGCGGTCGACGAGTTCGCCGCGCAGCTGCTGAAGGACCTTGCCGCCAACGGGCTGAGGATCGGTCAGCTGCATGCCGAGTACGGCCTGGCGCAGCTGGAGTTCAACATCGCGCCCGCCGACCCGCTGCGGGCGGCCGACGATCAGCTCCTCGCGCGGCAGACGATCCATGCCGCCGCCCGGGCGCACGGCCTGCGAACGAGCTTCGCACCGCTCGTGACCGCGGCGGGGGTCGGTAACGGCTGGCACCTGCACACCTCGGTCTGGCGCGACGGGGAGAATCTGCTCGAGGGCGACGGCGAGGCCGGTCCGCGCGACGAGGGAGCGGCGTATCTCGGCGGCCTGCTGCGCGACCTGCCCGCGATCGTGGCGCTGACGGCGCCCAGCGTGCCGTCGCTCACGCGCCTGCGCCCGGGCTACTTCGCGTCCGCGTACGGCTTCTGGGGGATCGAGAACCGCGAGGCGGCGCTGCGCTATGTGCCGGGGTCCGAGTTCATGGGCGCCGGGCACGCCAACCTCGAGCTGAAGCCCTGCGACGCCTCGGCGAACCCCTATCTCGCGCTGGCCGCGGTGATCGCCGCGGGGATCGCCGGCATCGAGGACGCTGCGCCGGCGCCGCCGCCGATCCAGGAGGACCCGGGCGGCTGGAGCGACGCCGAGCGCGCGGAGCGCGCCGTGGCGCGGCTTCCCACGGCGCCCGCCGAGGCCGAGGCCGCCCTGCTCGCCAACGAGCGCATCGCCGGCGTGCTGAGCGAGCCGTTGCTGGGCGCGTTCGTTGCGGTGCGCCGCTCCGACGCCGCGTGGGCGCAGGATCACCCGATCGAAGAGCAGATCGCAGCGCACCGATGGCGATATTGAGCGCCGCCCTGCCGGGCCTGGCAGCGCTGCTGGACGCCCATGCCGGCGAGCTGCCGCAGAAAGACGACCTCTGCGGCCCGTTCTGGGGGCTGGTCGCGTTGCGCGCCGCCGGTGTCGCCGGGGCCGCCGAGCTCGATCAGGAAGCGGTCGCGCTCGCTGCGGGCACCGTCGTGACGCCGCCGCCGCGCGCGATGTCGCTGCCTCCGGGAGAGGCGGGGCGCGACGACTACCGCGTCGCGCTGCCGACGGCGATCGCGGGAGCGCCGGCGGGCACGTCAGCCGGCGGGCTGGCGCGCGCCGTCGAGCAGCTGTCGGATGGCGAGCTCGCGGTGCAGCCGGGCAGCGGCGGCCCGAGCTGCGCCGGTCTTCGCCTCCTGCTCGAAGAGCTCGCGCGCTGCACCGTCCCCGTCGCGGCGATCGCGAACGTCCACACGGGCCTGCTCTGGGATCCCGCTGCCACCACTGCGCAGCTCGCGGCCTACCTGCATGGCGGCGGCGCCGCCGCCGGTCCCCCCGCGCGCTGGCGTGTCGGGCACTACGTCGCGCTCGCCGGGCTCGTCAGCGCGCGCGCCCGCTGCCTCGTCGTCGTCGTCGACAGCTTTCGCTCGCGAGGCGTCGACGGGGTGCAGCTGCAGCCGATCGACCGCGTCGCCGCCGCGATCGCGCGCGAGGGCATGGAGCCCGGCGGCGTGCTGCTCACGGTTCCCGCGGCCCAGCGCGCGACCGCCCGTCGGATGGTCCTGGACGCCGGTCTCGAGCCCGAGCTGTGGGACAACGGCAGCCCCGACGCGAACGCGCGCGGATGGGACGTCGGCGGCCCGCCTCAGACCGGCCAGGCCTCGCGCCGCCAGCCCATGTCCCAGAACATCCACTCGTAGCGCGCGGTGATCCCGAAGCGGGCGGCGCAGGCCGCGCGGTCGTCGGGCGACAGGCGCTCGCCGATCGCGTCGGTGAGCTCGAGCACGGCCTGCACGACGGCGCCGAACTCCTCGCCGCCATAGGTCTCGATCCAGCGCGCGTACAGCGGGTCGGGGGAGCCGCGCCGCAGCAGCTCGCGCCCGACCTCGCGATAGATCCAGTAGCACGGCAGCACCGCGCCGAGCGCCTCGGCGAACGAGCCGCCGTACGCGCTGGCCACCAGGTAGCTGCAGTAGGCGAGGTTCGTCGGCGCCATCGGCGTGGCCGCGACGTCGGCCTCGGTGAGGCCCATGTCGGCGAAGAACGACTCGTGCAGCTCGCGCTCAACGACGATCGCGCCCGCGGCGTGCTCGGCGAACATCCGGATCGACGCCTCGGCCGGCGCCCGCGCCGAGCAGACGCTCAGCGCCCGCG
>DASZOA010000568.1:0-1925 GCA_035551055.1 Solirubrobacteraceae bacterium | reverse complement strand
CACTACGGCGGAGCGGTCGACGTCGAGTGGGCGAAGGACGGCGCCACCGGCGAGCTCTTTGTCGTGCAGGCGCGCCCGGAGACCGTGCACTCGCAGCGGGCGGGTGCGGCGCTGAAGAGCTACCGGCTGACCGGGGAGGGCCGGCGCCTGGCGACCGGGCTCGCGGTCGGCGACGCGATCGGCGTCGGGCCGGCGTGCCCGATGAGCTCCGTCGAGGAGGCCGATCGCTTCGAGGACGGGGCGGTGCTCGTGACCGAGATGACCGACCCGGACTGGCTGCCCGTCATGAAGCGCGCTGCCGCGATCGTCACCGAGCACGGCGGGCGCACCTCGCACGCCGCAATCGTCAGTCGCGAGCTCGGCCTGCCGGCGGTCGTCGGCGCCCACGGCGTCATGGACGCCCTCGAAGACGGTCAGGAGGTCACGGTCTCGTGCGCCGAGGGCGAGGAGGGCCACGTCTACGAGGGCGCGCTGGACTACGAGGTGGACGACATCGACGTCGACGACGTGCCCGACACCGACACGCGGGTGATGCTCAACCTCGCCGATCCCGCGGTCGCGCTGCGGTGGTGGCAGCTGCCGGCCGACGGAGTCGGGCTGGCGCGGATGGAGTTCATCGTCGACAACCACGTCAAGGTGCACCCGATGGCGCTCGTGCGCTTCGACGAGCTCGAGGACGACGACGCCAGGAGCACGATCGCCGAGCTGACGCGCGGCTTCGACGACAAGCGCGAGTACTTCATCCGGACGCTGGCCGAGGGCATCGCGCGGATCGCCGCCTCGCGCCACCCGGATCCGGTCATCCTGCGGATGAGCGACTTCAAGACCAACGAGTACGCCGAGCTGATCGGCGGGCGCCAGTTCGAGCCCGCCGAGGAGAACCCCATGCTCGGCTGGCGCGGCGCGAGCCGCTACTACGGCGAGGGCTACCGGGAGGGCTTCGCGCTGGAGTGCGCCGCCGTGCGCCGCGTGCGCGAGCAGATGGGGCTGCGCAACCTCGTGGTCATGATCCCGTTCTGCCGGACGCTCGACGAGGCCGACCGCGTGCTCGAGGCGCTCGCCGGCAGCGGCCTGCGCCGCGGCGAGGACGGCCTCGAGGTCTACGTCATGGCGGAGATCCCGTCCAACGTCGTGCTCGCCGACGCCTTCGCCGAGCGCTTCGACGGCTTCTCGATCGGCTCAAACGACCTCACCCAGCTCGTGCTCGGCATCGACCGCGACAACGAGGCGCTCGCCGAGCAGTTCGAGGAGAACGATCCGGCGGTCCGGCGGCTGATCGCCGCGCTCATCGAGACCGCGCACGACCACGACCGCAAGGTCGGGCTGTGCGGGCAGAAGCCCAGCGACGACTCGTCGTTCGCGCGCTTCCTCGTCGACGCGGGGATCGACTCGATCTCGGTCACCCCCGACAGCTTCATCGGCGTCAAGCACGAGATCGCGGCCGCCGCGCGCGAGCGCACCGCCGCGTAGCGACCCGTCAGCCCGCCTGAGCGAGCCGCGGCGCCGCCGCGCGGCTGCGCCGGTCGAGCCGGCGCAGGCCGAGGCCGTCGGCGACCTGAAGCACGTGCTCGAACTCCGAGCGGTACAGGCGGCGGTCGATCTCGGGAAACTCGCCGGTGCGCCCGGCGGGGTAGTACTGCGCCATCACGTCGACGTACGTGTCGGGGCCCAGCCGCTCGGCGATCCAGCCCAGGATCGCCTCGCTCTCCTCGACGAGCCCGGGCATGACGAGGTGGCGCACGAGCAGCCCGCGGCGCGCCATGCCGCGCTCGTCGAAGACGAGCTCGCCGACCTGGCGGTGCATCTCCTCGACGGTGCGGCACGCCACCTCGCGGTAGTCGCGCTTGGCGAGGTAGCGCCGCGACAGCTCGCTCGACCACAGCTTGAAGTCGGGCATGTAGACGTCGACGATCCCGTCCATGAGC
>DASZOA010000567.1:0-1844 GCA_035551055.1 Solirubrobacteraceae bacterium | reverse complement strand
TAGGGCCTATCCCGGTAGGGCGGCTGCGAGGGCGGCGGCGCGGACCTTTTTGAAGGCGATCAAGCCGCTGGCGAGCATCAGCAGGGCGAGATGGTTTTCGTCCTTCTTTGACCACCGGATGAGGATCGCGCGGTTGCGGTTGAGCCAGGAGTGACAGGCCTCGACAACCCAGCGGCGGGCCCTCCAGTCGGGGTGGCGGGTCTTGAGGTCGATCTCTTCGCCGCGGGTGCGGATGTGCGGCGTGAGGTCGTAGTCGGCGACGAGATCGCGCGTCTGGTGGTTGTCGTAGGCCTTGTCTAGGCAGATGCCCTGCGGCGTCTGCGCGGTCGGCTCGGGCCGCTTGATCGGGATCGACTCAAGCGTGCCCCTCAGGAGCTTGTGGTCGTTGCGGTTGGCGCCCTCATTGTCAAGTCCGATCGGGACGCCGGCGCCGTCGGTGAGCACCGAGCGCTTCGCCCCCTTTTGGCTCGATCAGTGGGATTCGGACCGGTCTTGGGGCCACCGAGCGGCGCCTTGGTCATCGCGCCATCGGCCGACAGCCACGCCCAATCGATGCCGATCTGCTGGTCATACTCCAACAGGCCCTGGCGCCAGAACTCCTCGAACACCCCTGCCGCCCGCCACTCCTGAAAGCGGCGGTGCGCCGACGACGACGAGCACACCCCGGTCGCGTCGAGCGCGTTCCACTGCATCCCGGTCCTGAGCACCAGCAAGATCGCGTCCATCGCCGCGCGATCGGGCACCCGCGGGTTGTGGCAACCCAGCGGGTGCCGCGGCCGCTCGGGCAACAGCGGCTCGATCTTCTCCCACAGCCAATCGGGGATGCGCCAGCCGTCGTCGCGGTCGACAAGTCCCATCTCTCCTCCTCTGATCGCTGACCAACGGCCGGCCGATCACAGGATTCGACGGGGGCTACATAACTCCTACCGGGCTAGGCCCCTAGACCCGTAACCGCCGCCGCTAGGGGATCACTCGTTCGCCGGGAACGTCGGTATTGAGTCGCGCTCATCTCGACGCGGCGATTCCGAGTCGGGCGCGCCCGGCGACGATCGGGAACTTGCCGGGTGCCGCTTCACGCAGGCGTCGGCGGCCCGCCGCGCGCGCGATCTCGACGGGTGGTCGGTGCGCAGCCGCTGGCGACGGCGTCGTGGAGCGGAGCCTCGTGCAACGCGGGCATCGTGTTGCGGCGTGCGACGCGGCGGAAGGGCTCAGACGATTCCTGGCGGTCAGCGTTCTCATCCGTAGTACTGGCATTGCTGGCGCTCAGCTGCAGGGATCGTGGACGGCCGGAGCTGGAGGCGACTCGCAGTCGCACCGGGCGCGGCGTCGGCTACCGCGGCTCGGCGTCCCACTCGAGCCGGGCGCGGTGCATCTGCGGGTGCACGGCCCGCATACCTGCGCGCTCGCGCTCGAGAACCGTGACTACCGCGGCCGCGTTATCACCCTCGACGCAGCCGCCCGCGTTCTGGGCGAGCGCAAGCTTCGGCGCCGGGTCGCCCTGGCGCTCCCCTGCCCGCTCGCGCAGCTGCGCGACGAGCTCGACGATCTGCATGACCCCCGTCGCGCCGACGGGATGGCCGCGCGAGAGCAGGCCGCCGCTCGTGTTCACCGGCAAAGGACCGCCGAGTACCACGCGCCCCTCGGCGATGAGCCGGTTGCCTTCGCCGGGCGCGGCGAGGCCGAGGTGCTCGTACGCCTCGAGCTCGGCCGAGGCGGTGGCGTCGTGCACCTCGACGACGCCGACGTCAGACGCGCTGAGCCCGCTCTGCTCTCGCGCGGTGGCGCTCGCGCGCTGCACGACGGAACCCGCGGCCGGACCACCGGTCGCGCTGAGCGCGCTCGCG
>DASZOA010000566.1:0-2974 GCA_035551055.1 Solirubrobacteraceae bacterium | reverse complement strand
CCGTCGGCTCGGACGCCTTGCGCAGCGCGCCGGCCGCCGGCGTGTAGATGGTCTCTCGCCCATCGTCCCAGCGGATGCGGTAGCGGGGATGCGGCTCCCCGCGAAGCACCTCCTCGATCACTCCGCGCCGCGGGCGGCGCTGGACCGACTCCGACTCCGCCACGCCGTGGTCACCGACCTCGAACAGCATGGCGAACCTCCGATCGTCGATTGCCTCGCAGGGTACCCAGCGGCCCCCATGCCTCAGCGGCCGGCTGAGCGACCTTCTCGCGCAGGCGCTGAGACCGCCACAATCCGCCGATGGCGCGTCTCGTCCTCGGCCCCCTGCTGCGCTACGTCTCGGACACCGAGGCGACGGTCTGGGTCGAGACCGACGCGCCGTGCGAGGTGCAGGTGCTGGGACGGGTCGCCTCGACGTTCGCGGTCGCCGGCCACCACTACGCGCTCGTGATCCTCGACGGCCTCGCGCCCGGCAGCACGCTGCCCTACGAGGTCCAGCTCGACGGGGTCCGCTCCTGGCCGCCGCCCGACGACCCGTATCCGCAATGCGTCATCCGCACGCACACGCACGACGAGTCGTTGCGGCTGGCGTTCGGCTCCTGCCGGCTGTCGCTGCCGCACACGCTGCCGTACGTGCTCACCAAGGACGACGACCCGCGCGGGCGCGCGGTCGACGCGCTGCTCGCGCTCGTCGAGCGGATGCGCCACGAGCCCGTCTCGGAGTGGCCCGACGCCTTCCTGCTGCTCGGCGATCAGGTGTACGCCGACGAGGTCTCGCCGGGCACCGAGGAGCTCATCGCCGGTCGCCGCGGCCCCGGCGGGCCCCCGCGAGACGAGGTCGCCGACTTCGAGGAGTACACCTCGCTGTACCGCGACAGCTGGAGCGATCCGGCGCTGCGCTGGCTGCTGTCGACGGTCTCCAGCGCGATGATCTTCGACGACCACGACGTCCACGACGACTGGAACATCTCCGAGGCGTGGATCGCGCAGATGCGGGCCAAGCCGTGGTGGGAGGAGCGCATCCTCGGCGCGTACATGTCGTACTGGATCTACCAGCACCTCGGCAACCTCTCGCCCGCGCGCCTGTTCGACGACCCGATCTTCTGCGCCGTGCAGGAGGCGGAGGGAGACTGCGAGGGGCTCGTGCGCGAGTTCGCGCGCACCTGCGCGCGCGAGATCGCGGGCGCCAGATGGAGCTTCTTTCGCGACTTCGGTCGCACCCGGCTCGTCGTGCTCGACACGCGGGCGGGCCGCGTGCTGTCCGAGGGCCGGCGCCAGATGCTCTCCGACACCGAGTGGGCGTGGGCCGAGGACCGCTGCACGGGCGACTTCGAGCACCTCGTCATCGGCAGCTCGCTGCCCGTGCTGCTGGCCCCCGCGATGCACCACGTCGAGGCGTGGAACGAGGCCGTCTGCGACGGCGCGTGGGGCCGGCTGGCGGCGCGCGCCGGCGAGCGGCTGCGACAGGCGCTCGACCTCGAGCGCTGGCCGGCCTTCGGCGGCTGCTTCAACCGCCTCGCCGTGCTGCTCGAGGACGTCGCGGCTGGCCGCCGCGGACCCGCCCCGGCCACGATCGTGCTGCTGTCGGGCGACGTGCACCACGCCTACGTCGCCGAGGCGTCGTTTCCCGGACGCGAGGTCACCAGCCGGGTCCTGCAGGCGACGTGCTCGCCGGTCCGCAACCCGCTCGACAAGCTCGAGCGCCGGTTGCTGCGAGCGGCGTTCACGCGGCCGGTGACAGCGCTGACGCGGCGGCTGGCGCGCGCCGCGGGCGTCCCGCCCCCGCCCCTGCGGTGGGCCTTCGCGCAGCCCCCGACGTTCGACAACCAGATCGCCCGGCTCGACCTGCGCGGCCGCGAGGCGCAGCTGCTCATCGAGAAGACGGTCGCCGAGGACTGGCAGGAGCCGCGCCTGCATCCGATCCTGTCGCTGGAGATCGCCGGCACGCCGCCTGCTACAAGCCAGGCAGTCGGTGCGAGGAGGAGACGATGAAGTTCCAGGCGACGGTCGTGTTCGAGTTCAACGCAAGCTCGCTCGTGGACGCCGGACAGAAGGTCGACGACGCGGTCGAGCACGCTGCGCAGGCCGAGATGGAGGCGAGGTCGATCAGCGTGGTCACGCCGCCGGCGAGCGCGCCGGTGAGCGTCCCTCCGCCCGCCGGCACATGAGCGCGACGAGCGGCTGCGACGCGGTGCGCCCCGGCGACCGCACGCGGCTGCGAGCGCGGGGCGCGCTGTGGGTATGGCTTGGTGGAGACGTTCAAGACCACCGCGACGAACGGAGGATCACAAGTGGCGATTTCGGCAAAGCCGCACGCGCAGGGGAAGGTCAAGGCAGGCGACGTGACGCAGCGCGTCGGCGTCGAGGCGATCGAGGCGCGCGGCGTCGACGTTCAGCAGCTCGTCGAGAAGCTGGTCGACGCGGCGGGCGCCGAGTTCACGACGTACTACTACTACACGATCCTGCGCATGTACCTCGCCGGCCACGAGGACTACAAGGAGATCTGCGAGGACGCGCGCCTGGAGGACCGGGCCCACTTCGAGCTCATCACGCCGCGCATCTACGAGCTCGGCGGCTCGCTCCCCTACGACATTCGCGAATTCGCCGACCGTGCCGGCTGCCCCGACGCCTACCTGCCCGGTACCGACAACGGCAAGCAGGCGCCGTCGGCCGACGGCGGCGGCCCGACCGCTGCGGCCATCCTCGAGGTCCTGCTCGAGGCCGAGCGGTGCGCGATTCGCACGTGGTCGGAGGTGTGCGACCTGACGTTCGGCAAGGACCCGCGCACGTACGACATGGCGGCGCGCATCCTCAACGAAGAGGTCGAGCACGAGGCCTGGTTCATCGAGCTGCTCTCCAAGGAGCGCGACGGCACGATCCGGCCGTCCGGGCACTTCCGCCGCGGGACGCCCGGCGAGGCCCCGTACTCCAAGAACACTGGCTTCTACAACCCGTAGCTTTCGCGTCGAGCTCG
>DASZOA010000565.1:0-1727 GCA_035551055.1 Solirubrobacteraceae bacterium | reverse complement strand
GCCGCGCGGCGAGGTCGGCATCATCGTCGCCGGGATCGGCAACGTGACCGGGACGATCGACGCCGAGCTGTTCGCCGTCATCGTCTCGATGTCGGTGCTCACGACGCTGCTCGTGCCGCCCGTCCTGCGGCGGCTCAGCCGCACCGAGCCGGCGGCGTAGCGCGGCGGCTATCCCGTGACGCGCGGCGCGGGCACCTCGACCTTCAAGCGCCCGATCATGCGGTCCAGGCGACGCGAGATCTCGCTCGCCTCGACGCCGAGTGCCTCGGCCATGTCGACGACGGGCGTGCCCTCGAGCGTCATCCCGAGGATCGGCAGCTCGTCGGGGGCGAGCCTGACCGCGGCCGCGTCGAGCAGCTCACGCGAGATCGGCGGCAGCACGCGTTCGCCGCGCGCGACGCGGCGGATCGCGTCGTAGAGCTCGTTGGCGGGGGTCGACTTGCTCACGAGCGCGTCGACGCCGGCCAGCATCGCGGGGATCGTCAGCGACGCGTCGGCGTAGGCCGAGTACAGCAGCACGGCCGGCGCGGGAACCTCGCGCTTGATCCGGCGGCACAGGACGAGACCGTCGTCGCCGGGCAGGTGGTAGTCGAGCACGACGAGATCCGGCCTCGTGCGGTTCAGCGCCGGCCACAGATCGCTGACCGACGTCGCCGTGTCGAGCGGCACGAGCCCGGGCTCCGCGCGCAGCACCGCCGTGAGCCCGGCGCGCATCGCCGGGTGGTCGTCGACGACGAGGATGCGGATCATCGCTGCGGCCCGCCCGCTTCGAGCTCGGTCGGCAGCGTGAGCGCCACGCGCGTGCCCGATCCCCCGTCGCTGGGTCCGATCGACAGCGCCGCCCCGATCGTCTCGGCGCGGGCGCGCATCGCGCGCAGCCCGTTGGAGCCGGGCCGCCGGATCGTCGGCAGCCCCCGCCCGTCGTCGCGCACCTCGATCGTGGCCGTCGCCCCGTTGCGCGACAGCCGCACGTCGATCCGCGACGCCTCGCTGTGGCGCACGGCGTTCGTCAGCGCCTCGGCGCCGATCCGGTAGGCGTGCGCCGCGACGTGCGCCGGCAGCTCGCCGATCGTGCCGCCGACGGTGATCTGCGCGTCGCTGCCCGCGGCGAGCTCGGCGGCGCGCTCGTCGAGCAGCCGCTCGAGCGACCGGCCCTCCAGCGGCGTGCGCAGCTCGGCGACGCTCGTGTCCATGTCGGCGCCCGCCGCGCGCAGCTCGGCGAGCGCGTGGGCGACGAGCTCGGCCTGCTCGCCCTCGACCTGGTTGTGCAGCGCGCTCATGACGAGGTGGGCGGCGTGCACGCGCTGCTTGGCGGAGGCGTGCAGCTCCCACGCGATCCGCTGGCGCTCGCTTTCTACGGCGAGCCGCTCGGAGCGCAGGCGCTCGTCGCGCAGGCGCTCGAGGACCTCGGCGGCGTAGGCGAGCGCGAGCACGACGACGAGCGGGACCATGAGGTGCGTGGCGATCGTCTCCAGCCGGCTCGTGCTCTCGAGGGTCTCGGGGTCGAGCTCGGTGTAGATCGCCACGCCGAAGTACGCCAGCGTGAACGTCACGCCCCAGGCGAGCGCGCGGCGGAACGGCAGACCCGTCGACGGCAGGATCAGCGCCGTCAGCATGAGCACGTAGAACGGGCTGCGCCAGTCCTCCGACGCGGCCACGAGCGCGAGCGCCGCCACGCCGTCGGCGAGCCAGGCGACCGGGGCGAGCTGCAGCCGCGGCAGCGTGGA
>DASZOA010000564.1:0-2640 GCA_035551055.1 Solirubrobacteraceae bacterium | reverse complement strand
GGGGGCGGCGGCGACGGCCAGCAACCCGAGGACCGGCGAGCGACGACGCATCTGGCGCAGTATGCCGATCGAGGCCGGCGCCGGAATCCACGTTTGGCCGAAGGGACGACTGAGAAAACAATCGTCATGGAGTGCGACGACCCCGGCGAGGTCCGCGAGCGCCTCGAGCTCCTGCGGATCGAGCACGAGCTCGCCGTTTCCATCGGCCTCGACGCCGATCCCGAGTACATGGCCGACCTCGAGCACCAGCTCCAGATCTGGGAGGCGGCGTGGGTCGGCGCCGCCGTGACGCAGCTCGCCGTCAGGCGGGCACGGAGGCACGGGCGCCAGCAGGGCTGAGCCGCCCGCCGCCCGATGCGTCGTCGCGCTGGGCGCGAAAGCCGCGCAGGCGCAGCGAGTTGACGACGACGAAGATGCTCGAGGCGGCCATCGCGACGCCCGCGATCATCGGGTTCAGCAGGCCGGCGGCGGCGACCGGCAGCGCCGCGACGTTGTAGGCGAACGCCCAGAAGAGGTTGACCCTGATCGTCTGCAGGGTGCGCCGCGCCAGGCGCAGCGCATCGGGAACGAGGCGCAGGTCGCCGGACACGAGCGTGATGTCCGACGCCTCGATCGCCACGTCGGTGCCGGTCCCGATCGCCATGCCGAGCTCGGCCTGCGCGAGCGCGGGCGCGTCGTTGACGCCGTCGCCGACCATGGCGACCGCGCGCCCGTCGTCCTGCAGGCGCCGCACGACGGCGGCCTTGTCGGCCGGCAGGACCTCGGCGATGACCTCGTCGACGCCGATCTTCGCCGCCACGGTGTGCGCGGTCGTCGCGTTGTCGCCGGTCAGCAGGATCGTGCGCAGCCCGAGCTCGTGCAGCCGGCGCACCGCCTCGTGGGCGCAGGGCTTGATCCGATCGGCGACGACGAACAGCGCGCGCGCGGCGCCGTCCCAGCCTGCGGCGACCGCCGTGCGCCCCTCGGCCTCGGCGTCGCGGCGCGCGCGCTCGAGCTCGGCCGGCAGCGCGAGGGAGGGGTCCGCACTCTCCAGCAGCGCCGGCCGCCCGGCGATGATCGCGCGCCCGGCGACGCTGCCCTGCACGCCGAGCCCCGGCCGGTTGGCGAAGTCCTCGACGGGCGCCGGCGGGGACTCGAGCGTCGCGGCGGCGGCCGCGATCGCGCGCCCGATCGGGTGCTCGGAGCCGTTCTGCAGCGCTCCGACGAGCCACAGCGCCTGCGCCTCGCTGACCCCCTCGGCGACCTTCAGGTCGTGCAGCGCCATCCTCCCGGTCGTCGCCGTGCCCGTCTTGTCGATGACGATCGTGTCGACGCGGCGGGTCGACTCGAGCACCTCGGGCCCGCGGATGAGCACGCCGAGTTGCGCGCCGCGCCCGGTGCCGACGAGCAGCGCCGTGGGCGTCGCCAGGCCCAGCGCGCAGGGGCAGGCGATGATCAGCACGGCGACGGCGGCCGCGAAGCCGAGGTCGGGCTCGCCGGCGCCGACCCAGAAGCCGAGCGTCGCCGCCGCGATCGCCAGCACGACCGGCACGAAGACGGCCGCGATCCGGTCGGCGAGCCGCTGCACCGGCGCCTTGCCGGACTGCGCCTCGGTCACAAGCCGGCCGATCTGGGCGAGCGCGGTGTCGGCGCCGACGCGCGTCGCGCGCACGGTCAGCAGCCCGCCGCCGGCGTTGACGGTCGCCCCGGTGACCGACTCGCCGGGATGCACGTCGACCGGCACGCTCTCGCCGGTCAGCAGCGAGCGGTCGATCGCCGACGTTCCCTCCAAGACGACGCCGTCGGTGGCGACCTTCTCGCCCGGGCGCACGACGAAGCGGTGGTCGACCTTCAGCTCCTCGACGGGGATGCGGCGCTCGACGCCGTCGGGGTCGAGGATCGACACCTCCTTGGCGCCGAGCTCGAGCAGCGCGCGCAGCGCCGCTCCCGCGCTGCGCTTGGCGCGCGCCTCGAACCAGCGCCCGGCGAGCAGGAACGTCACGACGACGCCGACCACCTCGAAGTAGATGCCGCCCGCCGGTCCGCCGCGCTCGGGCAGCAGGGTCAGCTCGTGGTGCATCCCCGGCTCGCCGGCCCCGAGGAACAGCAGCGACACGAGCGACCACGACCAGGCGGCGGTCGTGCCGATCGAGATCAGCGTGTCCATCGTCGCGGTGCCGTGGCGCAGGTTGACCAGCGCCGCGCGGTGAAACGGATAGGCCGCCCAGAAGAGGACCGGGGTGGCGAGCTGCAGGGAGATCCACTGCCAGAAGTCGAACTGCAGCGCGGGGATCATCCCGAGCGCGACCAGCGGGACGGAGGCGATCGCCGAGAAGACGAGCCGCCGGCGCAGGTCGTCGACCGGGTCGCGCTGCACCTGGGCCTCGCTCTCCGTCGTCGCGGCCGTCGGCAGCACCGCCTCGTAGCCGGCCCGCTCGACGGCCGCGATGAGGTCCTCCGGCGTGGTGGCGGCGCCGGGCGCGAGCTGCACCGCCGCCTTCTCGGTGGCGTAGTTGACGGTTGCCTCGACGCCGTCGAGGCGGTTGAGCCGCTTCTCGACCCGCGTCGCGCACGAGGCGCAGGTCATCCCGCTGATCGCGAGCTCGAGCTGGTCGGTCATCGCGGCAGCTCGCGGGTGAAGGCGACCGTGCGGACGCGGTC
>DASZOA010000563.1:0-2200 GCA_035551055.1 Solirubrobacteraceae bacterium | reverse complement strand
CGCCTAGGACAGTGCGTCTCTGGCCGCGCTCGTCAGTAGGCGGAAGGCCACGACGAAGCCGACGAGCGCGAGGATCGCCAGAACCACAGCGCCGTACTTCTTGACCGGCCCCGCTCCTTCGTACCTGCGTTTGGCCGCCTCGATCTTTCGCAGGGTCCACGCTACGAGCCGCTCGGCCCAGGCGAACTCGAACGCCAGCAGATAGACCCCGAGCGCGACAGCGGGCAGCTTGGGGCCCGGCAGCACGGTCATCACGACGCCCCCGAGGGCCAGCACCGACGCGCCGACGACCACGAGGGCCCGAACGACGAGGTTGCGGTTGCGCTGCTGACGCCGGCGGTGATGCAGATCCTTCATCACCTCGTCGTGGGGCCGGTCGAGTACGGCCTTCAGCTTCTGCATCACCCGCGAGATTGTGGTCGATTGCGAGTACCCAGGCGAGTCGCGGGGTCGCCGGCCGGAGGAGCCCCCCGCCCAGCGGCGTTCAGTCCAGCTCCTGCGCCGCCCACAGCTGCGCGGCCGTGGCCACGCTCGCGAGCGCGACGATGAACCCGCGGCCGCGCGGCGGCAGCGCGCGCGCGGCCGCCAGGCTCGCGGCGGCGTCGACGCCGTCACAGGCCGCCACCGCCCGCAGCCAGCGCCGGCCGACCTCCGGGCGGTCGAGCGTGTGCAGCAGCATCGCCCCGAGCAGGACCTCGCGGGCGCCGAGCGCGCGCCCGGGCGGCGCGAGCGCGCGACCGGCGGCGTCGCGGCCGATCCACATCCCCAGCGACAGCCGCGGCGCGGCGAGCAGGGCCGCGCCGATCGCGATGCGACCGGCGGCGAGCACGCGGGCGACGTCCCGCGGCGTCACGCGTCAGCCGGCGTCGGGTGGCGCGATCGAGACGACGCGCCTGCCGCGCTGGCGGCCGAAGACGACCGTGCCGGCCGAGCGCGCGTAGAGCGTGTCGTCCTTGCCGATCCCGACGCCCTCGCCGGGATGAAAGCGCGTGCCGCGCTGGCGGACGATGATCTCGCCGCCGCTGACGACCTGGCCGGCGAACGTCTTGACGCCCAGCCGCTGGGCGTTGGAGTCGCGCCCGTTGCGCGAGGAGCCGAGTCCCTTCTTGTGTGCCATCTCGTCAGCCCTTTACCTCTGTGATCTCGAGCCGGGTCAGCTCCTGGCGGTGCCCGGTGGTCCGCTTGTAGCCGCGCTTGGGCTTGAACTTGAACACGCGCAGCTTCTCGCCGCGCTCGTGCCCGACGACCCGCGCCTTCACCGACACCTTCTTCAGTCCGTCGGCGTCGAAGACGGCGTCGTCGGCCGCGTACAGCAGCGGCTGGAGCGCGACGGTCGCGCCCTCCTCGTCGGACAGCCGCTCGACGAGCAGGGTCTGGCCCTCCTCGACGCGGTACTGCTTGCCGCCGGTCTTGACGATCGCGTAGGGCATGGTGAACGGGTTCAGCTCTCGGGTGCAGGGGTGGCGCCGGACTCGGCCGTGGCGCGCGAACGGCGCCGTCCGCCTCTGCGGCCGCGGCGCCGAGCCGTCGATTCTACGCCATCCTCGCCGCCGTCGTCCTCGGGCTCCTCGTCGTCCTGCGGCGCGTCGAGCATCGTCGCGGTCGCCGAGGTGCGCCCGGCGTGCCGGATGCGCACGAGCCGCTTGGAGCCGACGAACCGCCCGCCGCCGCTGACCGAGATGATGTAGCCGTCGATCTTGGCTACCGCGTCGTCGACGTCGTACATGTGCGGCTCGACGATGTCGACGAGCACCTCGTCGCCCTCGCGAAACGGCACCGCGCGCTCCATGACCTCGTCGCGCGAGCCCTCCATGACGACGTCGAAGTGGTCGAGCGGCAGGCCCTCGGAGCCGGTGAAGTGAAAGCGCCGCCCGGTCTCCTCCTCGAGCGCGTGCAGCACGCGCTTGCCGTTGCCGGTGAAGATCTGGCTGACGCGCGGGTTCATCCGCACGAGGAACGCCTCGTGCTTCTTGGGCGCCTTCTTGGCGAGCGCCCGCAGGCGCCGCTCGAACTCGATCGCGATCGTCTCCTCGGACTTGATCACGCCGTCGCCATCGCAGGTCGGGCACGGCCGCGAGATGATCTCGCGCACGCCCTCGGTGACGTTCTGGCGCGTCATCTCGACGAGCCCGAGCTTGGAGATCTCGGCCGTGAAGGTCTTCGTGCGGTCCTCGTCGAGCGTCTTGCGCAGGGTCTTGAG
>DASZOA010000562.1:0-2237 GCA_035551055.1 Solirubrobacteraceae bacterium | reverse complement strand
GACGCTGCGGGCGCGGCGAGGCGCGAGCTGCTGGTTGCCCTCGAAGCGCGCGGCGATACGCGCCGTTCGGCCGGCCGGCGCACGCAGGCGCACGACGGCGCGGACCGCGCACGTCGGCGCAATCGTCGCGCGCGCCGTACGCCTCGTCGAGCCGGCGCGGATCGTGAAGCCGACCGTGCCCGAGCACGGCCGCGTCCGCAGGCGGCTGCGCAATACGATCCGGCTGCGGCCGCGCACCCGCCGCGACGACGGGCTGATCCGCAGGCGCCGCGGTGTGCGCAGCCCCGCGCCGGCGTTCGAGGCCCGCCCCGCGCGCGCGCCGTCGACGAGCGGCAGCGATGCCTCGATCGATCGCAGCCGCACGTTTCCGAGGGAGCGCTGGGGGCCGTAGACGGTCGTCCCGGCCGTGATCTGCAGCCGCAGGTCCGATGCGGGACCGACGCGCAGAGCGAGCGTCTCGAGCGGCCGTTCGACGGTGCGCGTGCGACCGTCGAGGACAACCGGGAGCGGGGTCACCTGTGCTCCGGCGACACGGCCGTGGACGGCGTCGACGACCTGCGCGTAGAGCAAGGTGCGCGCCGGCACCGCTGTGCCGTGGTACGTGAGCTTCACGCGCGGCGCACCAACGACGTCGCCGGCGACGCGCGCTGCTGAGAAGCGAACGTCGGCGGCGCGTCGCGTCGGCACCGGGGGGGCGATCAGACGCGCGTCCACGCCAGCGAGCGGCAGGATCGAAAGCTTGCCCGCGCCCACGCCGGCGAGCGCTCCCGCAGGGGCGAGCGGAAAGTCCGGTGCGGCGCGCCAGATCCCGTCGTCGGCGATCCACTCGAACGCGGGCCCGGTGTCGATCGCACCGCTGCGCTTGAGCCAGCGGTCCAGCCACGCCAGCGCAGCGCGCGCGACGCGGCGTGGCTCGCGCACGGGCGTCGGGCATGCTCCGTGTCCACCGCAGTACCACACCATCTTCACCGGCACGCCGTTGCTGCGCAGCCGCTCGTAGTTTGCGATCGCCTCGTCGAGCGAGAACAGCGGGTCCACGGTGCCCTGGACGATGAGCGTCGGCGCGCGGATGCGGTCGACGAGATCACCGGGACCGCGGTCGGCGATCCATCGGCGGCTGGCCGCCGAGATGGCACCGCCCGCAATCGCTTCGAGGCACGCGCGCTTCATTTCCGTCGCGGTGCCGCCGAGTTGCAGGCCGCCCGGCGTGAAGAACAGCCCGCCCGTCAATGCCGCCACCTCGCCGCCGCCGCAGACGAGCGTGAGCCATCCGGCTTTAACCGCGCCGTCCTTGAAGAAGCTCGTGACAAGTGAGTGCCAGGCGAGATCCGGCACGATCGCGTCGATCCGTGGATCGATCGCGGCGCTCACGAGCTGTATGCCAGCGCCGTAGCTGCGCCCGGACATGCCGACGCGCGGATCGCCGGCGGCGTCGAGCAGCGCTTCGGGCTGGCGGGCGACGAAATCGATCAGCGAAGCGACGTCGCGCGCCTCGTGATCGGCCGAGTCGAACATCACCGTTCCGCCCGAGCCCCCCAGCCCGCGCGGATCCCACGTCAGCACGTTGTAGCCCGCGCGACGCAGCGTCGCGGCGCCGATCTGGTCAGACGCATCGAGGTCCGGGCGCGTGTCGCCGCGGTGGGGAAATCCGGAACCGACGAGCACCGTCGCCGCGCGGCCACCGGCAGGCGCACGCGACGCCGGGTAGAAGTGCGTGACGATCGACGTACCGTCGAAGGACCTCACGACCGCGTTGCGTGCGTGCGCGCGCGGGCACGCCGAAGCGCCCACGACCGCAAGCAGGCACGCTGCGCCGAGCAGGGAGGCGCCCCGCCGTCGCACCTCGTCTCGCTCCCGCGCCGCCGCCGGCGCGGCGTCCGGGCATGGGCCGCGATGCCCCGCCTCGGTGCGCTCGCGCTGGAGTCGACCACGATCGGCGATGTGCGCTCGCCGGGGCGGGCCCGCGCCGGGCTGCCACCTCACGGTCCCGCGACTAGCGGTCTGATGCAGCATGTGGTCCTGGAGGATCATCTCGTCAAGAACGCCGGCGTGAGCCGGACCAGCGCCGCCCGGGCACCGGAGCGGGGACGGGGCAAGGCGCGCTTCTTCCCGGCTTGTCGCCCGCCAGCCTCCTGGAAAACAGCCGAGCTGCACCGAGATCCCAGAAAACGCAGCGGTGCGCTTCGGTTAGATGGCTGATTGCGCGCAGATCCGCGGTGTCGGATTCACGAGCCTCG
>DASZOA010000561.1:0-16780 GCA_035551055.1 Solirubrobacteraceae bacterium | reverse complement strand
CGTCACCCTGCGTGAAGGCGAGGATGAAGAACAGCGCCGCGATGAGGAAGAAGATCATCGACGGCACCGCGTTCCCGATCGCCGCGATCCAGATGATGCCCGCGACGGCCGCGAGCACGGCCGCCAGCAGCCACGTGTTCTGCTGCGAGGTCCGCTGCATTCACGCTTCCTTTCTGTTAATAGCGAAAGCGTGGGCGCCGAGCAACCACCCGGCGCCCGGCGATCTAGTCGACGATCTCGGAAATTCCATAGCCGAGCGCCACGCCGCCGACGGCGATGCCGGCCGCCACGCAGCCCGGTGTCGTTCCGCCGGCGGCGGCCTCGAGCTCCTCGTCGCTCATCTGCGACACGCCGTCGGGCGGCGGCGGCAGCGTGTCGCGCACCTCGGTGGGCAGCTCGTCGCGGAAGGACTCGTCCCGCCACGCGCGCGCGATCACCCTGCGCGCCCGGGCATCAGCCATCTCGGTCATCGTCGCTCCTCTCGGTCACGAGCTTCAGCGGCTCAGTCGTCCCACGCTTCTTCGGCGGTGATGCCGAGGCCGACCGCGGCGAGCGCCAGCCCGGCGCAGGCGACGGTCGTCCCGCCGGCCGCCGATTCGAGCTGCTCGTCGCTCATCTGCGCTGCCCGCTCGGGCGCCGGAGGGAGCTTGTCGCGCACCTCCGCCGGCAACCCCTTGCGATACCCCTCGTCGCGCCACGCCCTCGCGATGATCTCGCGAGCCTGCGGATGCGTCTCGGCCATAAGGCGCCTCCTCGTCGTGTGCCTTCCCACCGGGGGCTTGCCCAGCCCCGTGCTCACCCATTCCCGTTAACCGCAAACTCACAAAAATCTCATGCAGCGCTCTCCGGCTCGAACAGCTGGTCACGCGCCAGCCGCGTGTACAGGCCGCCGGCCACCATGAGCTCGTCGTGCGTTCCCTGCTCGACGACGCTTCCCTGCTCGAGTACGAGGATGAGGTCGGCGTCGCGGACGGTCGACAGCCGGTGGGCGACGACGACGCAGGTCGCGCCATGCTCGCGCAGGTGCAGCGCGACCGCACGCTCGGTCGCGGTGTCGAGGTCGCTGGTCGCCTCGTCGAGTACGAGCACGCGCGGCTCGCGTGCGAGCGCGCGCGCGATCGCCAGCCGCTGGCGCTGGCCGCCAGACAGCGCCGACCCCCCTTCGGCGACGAGCGTGTCGTAGCCCATCGGCATGCGCGCAACGTCGTCGTGCAGCTCGGCGAGCTTCGCCGCGCGCACGATCGCGCGCAGCGGCATCGACGGGTCGTTGAACGAGATGTTCTGGCGGATCGAGCCGTTGAAGACGCGCGGCTCCTGCATCACCGCGCCGAACTGCGCGCGCACCGTCCGGTGGTCGAGCTGCGCCAGCGACCTGCCGTCGTAGCGGAGCTCGCCGTGAGTCGGCTCGTAGAGAGCGAGCAGGAGCTTGACGAGCGTGCTCTTGCCCGAGCCCGTGCGGCCGACGAGCGCGACCTTCGTGCCCGGCGCGATGTCGAGCGAGATGCCGCGCACGACGAAGGGGCTCGACTCGTCGTAGCGGAACGAGACGTCGTCGAGCTCGATCCGCCCGGTCAGTCGCGGGGCGGGGCGCACGCGGTCGAGCTCCTGCGCCGGCGCGACGCGCAGCACCGACGCGATCCGCTCGAGGTGACCGCCGACATGCTGGATCTGCACGACGGCCGCGACGAGCGTGCCCAGCGGCGACAGGAAGAGCTGCGCGAGGCTGACGAGCGCGAGCATCTCGCCGAGCCCGAGCCGCCCGTCGAGGACGAGCTTCGCCCCGACCCAGAGCAGCACGAGCGGTGCGAACCGCTGGACCGACGACGTGATCGCGCCGATCGCGGCGCTCACGCGGCCGCGGCGCAGCGTCGCCTCGACCTGGTCGGCGAAGACGCCGCTCCAGTTCGTCATCACGCGATCCTCGACGCCCGACGCCTTGACGACCTCGATGCCGGAGATCGCCTCGACGAGCACGCCCTGGGACGCGCCGACGGCCTCGAGCTCGCGACGCACGAGCTGCGTCATGCGCCGCTGCGTGATGACGAGCATTGCGACCTGCAGGACGCCGAGCGCGACGGCGACCGCTCCGAACAGCGGCGACAGCACGACGAGGAGCACCGCGTAGGCGAACACGAGCGAGCCGTCGAGGAGCGCCGACAGCGTCTGGTTGGAGAGGATCGTGCGGATCTCGGCGTTGCTCGTCAGCCGCTGCAGCAGGTCGCCCGTCGAGCGCTCCTGGAAGAAGCGGTAGGGCAGCGTCAGAACGTGCCCGAAGAAGCCCGCCGTGAGCTCGACGTCGAGCCGCGCCTGAAGCGTGACGAGCACGAAGCCGCGCAGGAGCGCCCCGACGAAGTGGGCCGCCAGCACGACGAGGACGCCGAGGCCGAGGACCGTCATGATGTCGTCGAGCTGAAGCGGCAGCAGCGCGTCGACGACGAGCTTGGTCATGAGCGGCACCGACAGGCCGAGCACCTGCAGCAGCAGCGCGGCGAGCAGCACCTGCACGATCAGGCGGCGCGCGCCGGGCGCCCTGAGCGCGCGGCGGCCGAGCATCAGCCAGGCCGGCTCGCGGTCGTCGCCTTCGTGCGGCTCGAAGCCGGCGCCCGGAGCGAGCGACAGCGCGACGCCCGTGAACTCGCGCGCCAGCCGCTCGCGCGAGACCGTCTCGCGCCCGCTCGCCGGGTCGACGATGCGCGCACGGCGGCCATCCCAGTGCTCGAGCACCACGAAGTGGCGAAAGCCCCAGTGCACGATCGCCGGGCAGCGCAGGTCCTCGAGCTCGTCGAGCCCGAGCGAGTAGGGGTGCACCTGCAGGCCGTAGGACCGCGCCGCGTCCGCGATGTCGCGCGCGTTCGCGCCGTCACGGCCGACGTTGCAGCGCTCGTGCGCCTCAGCCAGCGCGACCTTGCGACCGTGGTGGGCGAGCACCATCGCCAGGCAGGCCGAGCCGCACTCGAGCTCGCTGTCGGCCCGGATGCACGGGACGCTCGGCCCCGCGCGCGGCCGCACGCGCAGCCCTCTCACGGCGCCACCAGCGAGATCACGCGCCGCTCTCCGATCCGCGCGTCCGCCTCGGATGCGACCGCCCCCGCGAAGCGCTCGCGCGGCGGCGCGCCGGGCGGGGTGCGCAGCTCGGCGACGGCGACGACCGCGGGGCCGAGGACGCGGTTGGCCTGCGCGCGCGGCAGGCGGAAGCGCGCGACGATCTCGCGCGGACTGAGCGGACGCTCACTGACGTCCAGCAGCTCGGTGCTCACGCGCTCGGTCGTGTTCGGCAGCTGGACGGACAGCTCGCGGCCGGCCTCGAGCCCCTCGGCCAGCTCGGGCGCAAACAGGGCGACGATCCCGAGCCCGCTGACCGGCGCGCGGCGCTCGGGCGGGATCTCGGTCACGAGCACCGTGCCGGGCGTGAAGGTCGGGATCTTCACGACGACGGCCATGACGAGGCCGACGAGCAGCACGACCAGCAGCGCGTAGAGCGCGAGTCGCGTGCGCCGCGACGCGAAGTGCGGCAGCTTCACCTTCTCGCTTCCTTCGCGGTGGGCCTCGAGCGCCTCGCGGCGGAAGGGCGATCGCAGCTCGAGCGCGGCCGCCTGGAGCGCCCGCAGCTCGCGGCTGCGCGCGCGGGCTGCTCGGCGTCCGCGCAGGCCCCGCTCGCCGCGCGGGCGCTCGCCCCGCGCCCGCTCCTGCGGAGGCTGCGCGTCGCTGTCGACCTCCGGGATCGCCGGCGGGTCGTCGCCGTAGAGGTCGGCGAGCTCGGCGCGCACCGCCGCCGCCCAGCGGCGTGCGGCCGGCGCCGCCTCCAGCAGCTCCCACGTTCCCGCCGCCTGGCCGGGCGGGTCGAGCTGCAGCAGGTAGCCGGCGACGCGGCGGCGGTCGCGCTCGGAGAGGTCGGCGGCGAGGTCGGGGGCGAGCTCGGCGAGTGCCTCGTGGGCGAGCTCGACGACGCGCTCGGGCGACTGCGCCACCGCCCAGGCGACGTCGGCCTCGCTCGCCCCGCGCAGCAGCTCGCGCACGACCTCGCGCTTGGAGGGCTCGAGCTCCTCGAGCGCGCGCGCGGTCACGCGACGAGGTCCCTCCGCGTGAACGCGCGGGTGCCGAGCGCGAGCGCGAGCGCGGCCAACGCGGCGAGCGCGAGCAGGGCCCGGCCGGGCCCGAGCGCGAGCGCGGCGAGCGGCGGGGCGCCGAGCGCGAGCGCCGGCAGCGGTCGCGCCGCGAGCGCGCCGAGACCGACGCCGGCGGCGCCGAGCAGGCCGGCCGCGGCGGCGTTCGCAAGCGCGACCTGCGCGCCGGCGGCGCCGAGCGCGTCCCAGCCGGGGTCGCGCGCCATCCACGGCGCCGTGACCGCCACGGCGACGGCCGCGGCGAGCAGGCCGGCGAGCGCCGCGGCGACGGTCCGGACGACGAGCCTGGCCGCGATCACCTGCCGGCGGGAGTCGGCGGCGACGACGGCGGCGTCGAGCGTGCCGTGAGGCTGCCGGCCGGCGAGCGCGAGCACTCCGAGCGCGAGCGCGAACGGGGCGGCGCCGGCTGCGGCGAGCGTGAGCGCGTCGCCCAGCGCCCCCTGCGACCGCAGGTCCGCGGGCGACCGTGCGGCAAGCGCGACGGCCGCGAGCGCGGCGGCGGCGAGCAGCGCCGCGCCGACCAGCGCGCGCGGAGCGCCCGTCGTCGTGATCTCGACCAGCTCCGCGCGCAGCTGGCGCCTCACGCGAGCCTCCGCGCGACGATCAGGGCAAGCCCGCGCAGCGCGAGGCGCGTGAGCGGCGCCTGCTCGGCGAGGTCGAAGCCGCCGCGGTCGAGCGCGCGGACCAGCTCGCGGTCCTCCGGCACGACGGCGTGCGCGGCGGGCGGGCAGCGCATCCGCGCGAGCGCGACGCGCGGCTCGCCTCGGTTGGCGACGAGGATCGACGGCCGGTCGCGCTCGGATTCGACGGCTTCGAGCAGCGGGGACGCCGCGAGCGCCGCCGCGCGCTCGGCACGGCCGACGAGCACGACCTCGTCGGTCCGCCGCAGGACGGCCCGCAGCGCCGGCTCGTCGAGCCCGCCCGCGTCGACCACGACGATGTCGTAGAAGCGACCGGCGAAGTCCAGCAGCGCCGCGACCCGGCCCGCGCCGAGCCGCGCGAGCGCGTCCGGGGCCGGCGGGCCCGCGAGCGTGTGCAGCCCCGACGCGGCGACGGATACGTAGGGGGTCACGCGCGCGTCCTCGTCGAGCTCGTCGAAGTCGGCGAGCAGGTCCCCGAGGTCGAGCTGCGAGCGGGCGTCGGCCGGCGCGGGCAGGCGCAGTCGCTCGCGGTCGACGCTGAGCGCGACGGCGAGCGTGCGGGTCTTCAGCTCGGCGGCGAGCGCGTCGGCGAGCAGGAACGCGATCGTGCTCGCGCCGAAGCCGTCCGCGGCGGCGGCGACCACGACGAGACGCGGCCCGTCAGGCGCGCGCAACCGCGCGAGGTCGTGCGCGACGAGCTGCTCGGCACGCTCGAGCGTCGCATCGCTTTGGCCGGCCGCGTCGGCCTCGTGCGGCGCGGCGAGCCGTGCCACGACGTCCTCCAGCGACGGATCGCGGGTGCGCAGCTCGTGGAGCGGCAACGCGCCCGCGGCGGCGAGCTCCGCGACGGCGCCGGGCGCTACGCCGCTGGCGCGCAGCTCCTCGCTCGAGACGCAGACGGCCTCGACCCCCACCCGCGTGAGGCGGTCGGCGAGCAGCTCGGCGGCGGGTGAGCGCGCGACGATCTCGGCGACGGCGTGGCGGCGCAGCTCGGCGGGCGCGAGGTCGCCGACCAGGCGGCCGCCGTCGAGCACGAGCACCCGCTCGGCGAGCCGCAGCGCGTGCTCCAGCCGCGCGGACGCGAAGAGGACGGCGCGCCCGCGCGCCGCCTGCGAGCGCAGCAGCTCGGCGAGCGCGTCGAGCTCGCCGGCGTCCAGCCCGCGGTCGGGCTCGTCGAGCACGAGCACCTCGGCCTCGGGCAGGAGCGCGGCCGCGAGCGCTGCGCGGCTGCGCTCGCCCCGGCTCAGGCACGCCCCGCGCTCGGCCGCCCGCTCCTCGAGCCCGGTGTCGGCGAGCACGACCTCGACCCTCCCGGCCGGGACGCCGGCGAGGGCGGCGCAGACGCGCAGGTGCTCGTTCAGCGTCCGCCGCGACCGCAGCCCGTCGAGCCCGCAGCCGGCGCGCGCGCGCAGCTCGCACCGCCCTGCGGTGGGGTGGACCAGCCCGAGCAGCAGGCGAAGCAGCGTGCTCTTGCCGGCGCCCGCGCCCCCGAGCAGGGCGACGACCTCGCCGGGGCGCGCCTCGAACGAGACGTCGTCCACCGCGGTGCGGTCGCCGAAGCGCTTCGTCAGGCCCTCGGCGGCGACCAGCGCGCCGCTCACGCGCTCGCCTCGTCGCCGTACGTCTCGCTCAGGACCGCGTCGATCGCAGCCTGCGCAACGTGCTCGCGCAGCTCGCGCCGGGCCTCGTCGTGCGGGACGCCCCCAAGCGCCATGCCAAGCGCCATGAGCCGCGCGCGGTCATGTCCGGCGGCGGGGCGCTCGCCCGGCGCGCTCGCCGCAGCGGGCGCCGCGGTCGGCGGCGCGGGCGACGGAAACAGCGTGCGCGGCGCGCCGGCCGGTGATGGCCGCGGGTCGGGCAGCTCCGGGTCGAGTCGCATCAGCCCGAGCAGGACGTCGGGCTGGCGCGTGGTCACCTCGACGCTCCAGTGGCCGGCGTGCTGCTCCACCCGGACGGCGAGCACCTCGGGGAGGTCGAGCAAGGCGGCGCGGTCGGGCTCGTCGGCCACGTCGATCGTGACGACCTGCTCGGGCAGGCGCTGCGCGAGCGCCGCGGGGGGCTCGACCGCCACCGCCCGTCCGGCGACCAGCAGTGCGGCGCGGTCGCACGTCGCGGCGATGTCCGCCAGCGCGGACGTGGCGAGCACGACCGTCGACCCGGTCGCGCGCAGGGTGCCCAGCAGATCCCAGATGGCCTCGCGCTCGGCGGGCGACAGTCCCGCGCAGGGGTCGTCCAGGAGGAGCACGCGCGGCGCGCTGAGCAGCGCGCAGCCGATCGCGAGCAGCCGGCGCTCGCCGCGCTCGAGGTCGCCGACGCGCTGGCCCGCGGCGCCGCTGAGCCCGATCTTCACGAGGACGGCGTCGACCGGGCACGCGGCGCGGCGCGTGAGCGCGCACAGCTCGAGGTTCTCGCGCACGGTCACGCCCTCGGCGAGCTCGCCGTCCTGCGGCACGAGCGCGAGCTGCGTCACGAGCGCGGGACGCTGCTCGCGCGGGTCGAGGCCGAGCGTGCGAACGCTCCCCTGCGAATGCGGCCGCAGCCCGGCGGCGATCAGCAGGATGCTCGTCTTGGCGGCGCCATCGGGCCCGAGCAGTCCGAGCGCCTCGCCCTCGCCGACGGCGAGCGACACGCCCGCGAGCAGCTCGCGGCCGTCGCGCTCGGCCGCCACTCGCTGCAGGCGCAGCACGTCGGCGCCGGGGCCGGCGGCTGTCGGCCGCGGCCGGCGGCCATCGCTCGGCGCCGGCGGCGGGGCGTCGACGAGCCGGGCGTCGGCGCCGTCGGCGAGCAGCAGCGCGACGAGCGCCTGCTCGTCTGCGCCGAGGCCGAGCCGATTGGCCGTCAGCCGCACGTGCAGCGCGACGTGCCGCTCGCGCTCGCCGGGCTCGGCCGCCCGCAGCGCCGCGCCGCAGCTCTCCTGGTAGCGGTCGAGCGCAGACCGCCGCGCACGATGAAGCTCCCGGGCGGTCGCGAGGAGGTCGGGCGCGTGCTCCTCGGCGCGGCCCTCGAGCAGCTCGATCCGATCGTCACCGCGCTCGAGCTCGCCGCGCCAGAAGCGCGGGCGCGACGCGGGCTCGAGCGCGACGTCGGCCGGGAGTGCCGCCAGCAGCAGCCCGAAGGCGACGCGCTCGCGACGGTCGCGCAGCGCCCGGACGGCATCGATCGCCAGCGCGCTCGAGACCTGGAAGAGCCGCGCGTCGGGTTCGCTCGGCGCCGGGGCGTCGCCGTCGCCGGCGCGTGCATCGCGCTCGACCGACAGCGCGCCGCCCCCGAGCTCGCGCAGCCGCGCGGCCAGCCGGTCGATGCCGTCGCGGTCACCCGCCCCGCAGCGGAGGCAGATGCGCAGCGCCCGCTCGCTGCGACCGTCGCCGCGCTCGAAGAACCACAGCGGTGGCTCGGCCTCGCGGATCGCCGGGGCGACGACCTCGGCAAGCGCGGCGTCGAGCTGGTCCGCTTGGCCCGCGACCACCCGCAGCGAACCCCATGCCGGCGCGGCGTCGCGTGCCTCCCCCCTGACCTGCGCTGTGTTCGGTCCTGCGCTCATCTCCCGCGGCCCGTCGGCTGCAGCGGTCGTACCCGAGGCCCGAGCGCGCAAAGCCGGGCGGCGGAGCGGCACGCAGTGCTCGCGCGCGGGGCTCCGTCAGTCGAAGCGAAAGAACGTGCCGACCGGCTCGAGCTTGTCGGCCTCGATCTTCGGGACGGCGGCGGCGAGCGTGCTCGCGAACGTCTCGCCGCTGGCGCCGATCAGGCGGATCAGCTCCTCCACCGGCGTCGCCTCGGCCTTGACGCCGTTGGCGTAGTCGGTCGCGTAGCCGAGCAGCGCGTACGGGATCTCGGCCTCGCCGGCGAGGACGGTCTCCGGCCCGGCGGTCTGGCTGACGACGGTGACGCCGGCGTTCTGCAGCATCCGGATCTCCGTCCTCGTGTTGAAGCGCGGCCCGTCGACGTGTCCGTAGCAGCCGCCGTCGATCACGTAGTTGCCGGCCTGCTCGGCGCCGGCCAGCAGCGCCTCGCGCAGGTGCTGGGAGAACGGGCGCTCGTAGATCCAGTGCCCGCGGCCCTTCTCGCCCGGCTCGGTGAAGAGCGTGCAGAGCTCGCCGCTGGGCAGGCGGTTGGCGAGGAAGTACAGGTCGTCGAACACGACGAGGCTGCCCAGCAGGAGGGCGGGGTCGAGCGCGCCGCAGACCGTCACCGACAGGATCGCGTCGGCGCCGCGCTCCTTCAGCGCGGCGATGTTCGCCTGGTGGGTGACCTGACTGGACAGCAGCTCGTGCGCGGCGCGGTGGCGCGAGACGTGCAGCACGTCGATGCCCGCGAAGCGCCCGGTCGTCACCGGCGCCGAGCCGTAGCGCGTCTCGACGAGCTCGGGCTCGCCGTCGGACTCGATTCGCGGCAACGCGTAGGTTCCCGATCCGGTGAGGATCCCGATCCGCATCTCGGCGCGGGATCGTAGTTCGTCAGGCCGCCGGTGAGCGTCCGGGAACGCGCCCGGCGCCGGTGCCGGGCTCGGTCGCGGGCCCGCCCGGCGCGGCGACGCCGAGCACGCGCATCGCCTTCAGGCCGAGCGAGAGCTTCTCGCGCCCGTCGGTCGAGCCGACGTCGAGGCCCGACAGCTCGCGCACGCGCTCGAGGCGGTAGCGGATCGTGTGGCGGTGGGTGAAGAGCTTCTGCGCCGTCCCCGCGACGTTGCCGTCGTTGTCCAGAAACGCCTCGACGGTGCGCACGAGCTCGGTCTCGTACTGATCGTCGTAGCCGACGAGCGGCTCGACGGTCTCGGCGTAGAAGCGCTGCAGCTCGGCGGGATCCTCGCTCATCGCCGACAGCAGCAGGCGGTAGGCGCCGGTCTGCTCGAAGGCCAGCAGCCGGCGGTCCTCGTCGCCCTCGGCGACGTTGACCGCCAGCAGCGCCTCGTTCGCGGCGCGGTGGAGGTCCAGCGGCTCGAGCGCGACGCGGCTGCGCCCGATCGCGAAGCTGTGGCCCGGCAGGCCGGCCTGCAGCTCGCGCAGGACGCCCTCCGCGGCGCGCCTGGCGATCGCGTCCTCGCCGCCGGGCACGAGCACGATGACCTCGGCCGCGTGCGAGTCGCGCTCGGCGGGCGCGGCGATCGCGGTCGGCACGACCGCGCGCACGCCGCGCTCGGCGGTCGCCAGGACGCGGGCGCGCCAGCCCTCGTCGGCGGGCACGTGCGCGTGCGCGCGGGCGACGATCACGCTGCCGCCCGCCAGCAGGTCGATGCCGAGCTCGCTCGCGCGCGCGACGATCTCGTCGCCGTCGCGCAGCTCGCGGCCAACGATCGCACGCAGAAAGGATGCGCTGGCCTCCTGCGACGCGCGCGCCGGCGCCCGCACGCGCTCGACCTCGGAGGCGACCAGCGTCGTCACGAGCCGCACGAGCGCCGGACCCGGCTCCGAGCGCGCGCGCATCCGCAGCCGGCCGACCGGCGCGTCGGCGACGCGCAGCTCGATCGTCTCGACGCCCGCGGCGCCCGCCAGCAGCGAGCGCTCGTCGGCCGGCGAGCGCGCCGCGACGGCGAGCACCGAGCCCGACCGATCCAGCACCACGAGGCTCGCCTCGAGCGCGCGCGCCGCGGCGCGCACGACGTCGGGCAGCCCGGTGCCCGCCTCGACGGCCTCGGTGATCGCCTCCAACGCGGCAAGATCGAGTCCCGTCGACCGTTCGGCGGAGGTCGCCATGGGCTACACGCTACGCAGCGATGCGATCCCAGTAATAGGCGATCGCCGCCCCGCCGGCCGCCCCCACGAGAACGAGCGCGGCCAGGACGTAGAGGCTGAGGAACGCCGCGGCGGCGCGCTCCCAGGTTCTGCTGTACGCATTCCACGCCGGGACCGCGATGAACCACACGAAGGCGGCGAGCGCCAGCAACCCGCAGGTCCCCGCGATCAGGATCGTCGCTCCGGCGTTCGTCATGACAGCGGATTGTGACGCAGATGCACGACGAGCGCGGGCGCAGGGCCCGACTAGAGGGCCGGCCCCGCCGGTCGCGCGAGGACGGGCGCCGGTGCGCGCCGGTCGGCGGCGAGCGACTCGCACACCCGTCGCGCCCGCTCGAGGTGGCCGGGACCGGAGAACACGCCGAGCACGGTCGGACCGGAGCCCGCGACGAGCGCGTGGTCGGCGCCCGCGGCGAGCGCCGCCTCGAGCGCGTCGTCGATCGCGGGGCAGAGCGAGCGCGCGGCGTCCTGCAGGTCGTTGTGCAGATGCTCGAGGATCGTCTCGGCCGACAGCGCCGCCTGCACGCCCGTGAGCGAGCGCGCGAGGTCGAGCCGCTCGCGCGGCAGCCCGAGCCGGTCGGCCTCGGCGTAGACGGCTGCGGTCGACAGCTCGGCGTCGAGCGGCAGCACGACGACGCTGTAGGGCAGGGCGAAGTCCAGCGGCCGCAGGCGGCTGCCCTCGCCGGTCGCCAGCACGAGCCCGCCGCGCACCTGGCTTGCGACGTCGCTGCCGAGCGTCGCGCCGATCTCCTCCAGCAGCCGTCGGTCGCCGCGCCCGGACGCCTCGCTCGCCAGTCGCAGGGCGGCGGCGGCGTCGGCCGAGCCGCCGCCCATGCCGCCGGCGACGGGGATGCGCTTGTCGATCTCCAGCCGCACCGGCGGGCCGTCCCAGCCGGTGCGCTCGCGGAACGCGCTCAGCGCGGCGGCGGCGAGGTTCGGTCCCGCGACCCCCGGGCACAGGACCTCGTCGGCGACGAGCCCGAGCGGGTCGGTCTCCATGCGCAGCTCGTCGCAGAGCGTCAGCGAATCCATCAGGGTGACCAGCTCGTGACGCCCGTCGTCGCGGCGCGGGCCGACGAACAGGCACAGGTTGATCTTCGCGCGAGCCTCGGTCGTCAGGACGGTCACGTGCGCAGCCTTTCGTGCAGTGCGGCGAACTCCTGTGGCGAGAGGCGCTCGGCGCGCACGTCGGGCGGGTGGCCGAGCGCGGCGAGCGCGGCCCGCGCGCGCTCGCGGATCCCGGCGGGGGCGCCCGGCGCGAGCGCCAGCGAGCCCGCGAGCGCCTTGCGGCGGTGCGCGAACGCGGCGGTGACGAGGTCGCGCAGCGCCGGCGCGGGCAGCGGGCGCGTGCGTCGCAGCCCGACCAGCACGGAGTCGACGTTCGGCACCGGCGTGAAGACCGTGCGCGAGACCGGCCGCAGGACCTCGACGTCGCAGGCGAGCTGGGCGAGCACCGACGGGACGCCGTAGGCGCTCGTGCCGGGCGCCGCGGCCAGGCGCTCGCCGACCTCCTTCTGCACCATCGCCACCCAGCGCGTCACGTCGCCGAGCTCCTCGATCGTGCGCAGGATCGCGCCGGCCGCGATCCCGTAGGGCAGGTTGGCCACGACCTTCGTCGGGGCGGGACGCAATGAGCGCAGGTCGAGCTTCATCGCGTCGGCGATGTGCAGCGTGACGTTGGCGAAGGGGCCGATCGCGTCGCACAGCGCGGGCTCGAGCGCGCGGTCGACCTCGACGACGTGCACGTGCGCGACGCGTTCGGCGAGGTACTCCGACAGCACGCCGAGGCCGCCGCCGATCTCGAGCACGACGTCGTCGGCCTCGAGCCGCGCCGCGCGCGCGATGACCCCGAGGATGTTCGAGTCGATCAGGAAGTTCTGGCCGAGATCGCGCTTGGGCCGCACCCCGAACGCGCGCATCCGGCGCAGACTCGCCTGCGACGGCTCGCCGACGCTCACCACGCGAACAGCGCGGCCGCGTTGCGATCGACGAGCTGCTCGAGCGCGGCGTACTCGACGCCGCGGCGCTCGGCCACGAAGCGCGCCGTGTGCACGACGAAGGCCGGCTGGTTTCGCTCCTTGCGCACGGCCTGCGGCGTGAGGTACGGCGCGTCGGTCTCGACGAGCAGGCGCTCGTCCGGAACGTGCTGCGCCGCCTCGGCGAGGTCCTGCGCCTTGTGGTAGGTCACGTTGCCGGCGAACGAGATCCACCAGCCCTGCTCGAGGCACTCGTCGAGCCGGCCGGGCATCGAGAAGCAGTGCAGGATGACGTCGAGCCCGCCGGCCCGCTCGCGCAGCAGCCCGATCGTGTCGTCCTCGGCGGCGCGGGTGTGGATGACGAGCGGCTTGCCGAGCTCGCGCGCGAGCTCGATCTGCGCGGCGAACGCCCGCTCCTGGTCGGCGCGCGGCGCATGGTCGCGAAAGTAGTCCAGGCCCGTCTCGCCGATCGCGCAGCAGCGGGCGTGCCCGGCGAGCGCCCGCAGCTCGGCGAGGTCGGCGTCGTCGAACCCGGTCGCCTCGCTGGGGTGGCGCCCGACCGCGGCCTGGACCTGCGGAAAGCGCTCGGCCGCCCGCAGCGCCGCGCGACAGGTCGCGCCGTTGGTCCCGACGGTGAGCATCCGCAGCACGCCGGCGTCGACCGCCGCCGCGACGAGGTCGGCGTCGTCGGGCTTGCAGACGTGCAGGTGCGTGTGGCTGTCGTTCACCTGGCGGTGGGCGCCTGCATCGGCTCAGGTCGTGGCGGGAGCGGCCATCGCGCGCTTGGGAAACAGCGGCTCGAGCTTCTCGATCGCCCCCAGGCGGCCGGCCTGCATGCGCGCGCCGTCGAGCTCGAGCTCCGGCGCGCCCAGCGCGTCGAGCAGCTGGCCGGTGCTCTGCGGCATCCACGGATGCAGGACCACCGCGACGACGCGCAGCCCCTCGGCGAGCGACGCGAGCACGGCGTCCAGCTCGGCCGCCCGGCCCGCGTCCCTGGCCAGCGTCCACGGCGCCTGCTCCTCGACATAGCGGTTCAGCCGCCGCACGCGCTGCCAGATCGCATCGCCGGCGGTCGTGAGCTCGGCGGCGTCGAGCAGCGCGCTGATGTCGCCGGCGACGCTGTCGATCTCGCCCACGAGCTCGCCGTCGAGGTCGGCGTCGGGGACGACGCCGTCGCGGTAGCGGTGGATCATCGCGATCGTGCGGCTGGCGAGGTTGCCGAACTCGTTGGCGAGCTCGGACTCGTAGCGCGCGCGAAAGCCTTCGAGCGAGACCGAGCCGTCGTGGCCGAAGGAGACCTCGCGCATGAGGTAGTAGCGCAGCGCATCGGTCCCGTACTCGTCGATGATCGCGAAGGGGTCGATCGCGTTGCCCGCCGACTTGCCCATCTTGTCCTTGCCGATGAGCAGGAAGCCGTGCACGAAGACGTGCTCGGGCAGCGCGATCCCGGCCGCCATCAGCATCGCCGGCCAGAACACGGTGTGGAACTTCAGGATGTCCTTGCCGATGAGGTGATAGGTCGCCGGCCAGAAGCGATCGGTGAGGTCCTCCCCGTCGCGCGCGTAGGCGAGCGCGGTGTAGTAGTTCAGCAGCGCCTCGAACCAGACGTAGAAGACGTGCCGCTCGTCCCACGGGACCGGCACGCCCCAGGTGAACGTCGAACGGCTCAGCGAGACGTCCTGCAGTCCCGACTCGATGAACGAGCGCGCCTCGTTGTAGCGATGGCGCGGCATCACGAAGTCCGGGCGCGTGTCGAACAGCTCGAGCAGGTCGTCCTGGAAGGCCGACAGGCGGAAGAAGTAGTTGTCCTCCTTCTCGCGCGTCAGCGGCGTCCGGTGGATCGGGCAGAGGTTCTCCTCGCCCGCCTCGGCGTCGGTCTTGAAGTCGGCGCACCGCGGGCAGTACCAGCCCTCGTAGACGCCCTCGTAGACGTGCCCGTTCTGGCGGATCCGGTCGAGGACCTCCTGCGCCTTGGCCATGTGCTCGGGATCTGTCGTGCGGATGAAGAAGTCGTTGGAGACGTTCAGTCGCGGCATGAGGTCGACGAACTGCGGCGCGTTGCGATCGACCAGCTCCTGCGGGGTCAGCCCCTCGCGCTCGGCGGCGAGCGCGACCGGCTCGCCGTGCTCGTCGGTGCCGGTCAGGAAGAACACGTCCTCCCCGCGCTGGCGCATGTGTCGCGCCATCACGTCGGCGGCGATCGTCGAGTACGCGTGCCCGAGATGTGGCGCCGCGTTGACGTAATAGATCGGCGTCGTCACGTAGAAGGACATCGATCCTCAGGCTACCCGTGCACCGCAGATGCGCGCCGAGCGGCGGCGCCGATCGTGTCGAGCGGTTCGAATCCCCCATCAGGACGCGGTCCTCACGACGGCGGCCGGTGCGCGGCGACGGGCGCGGCGGTGGGCCACCCCGCCCAGCGGCAGGCCGAGGCAGACGAGCGCGAGCCCGAGCCAGACGGGCCACGGCAGGCGGTCGGTCGCGCCGCCGGGCCGCGGGGCGACGCGCCGGGGCGCGACGGTGGCGGGCGGGCGCCGCGCGACGGGTGTGAGCGCTGGGCTACGGCCGAGCGGCAGCGGGCGCCCGGACGCGGGCGCGGGGCGCGGCGTGAGCGGCAGCGCGGGCCTCGGCGCGGGCACGCGTCGCGGCGCGAGCGGCACCGGGCGCCGGCGCGCCGGCAGCGCGACGGGCGGCGGGGCGTCGCGCGCGGCGCGCGCGAACAGCGCGAGCGGATCGACGTACGCGCCCGAGGCCGCATCGCGCGCGCCGAGGTGCACGTGCGGATGCGGTCGCGCGGGCCCGAGCGCGCCGATCCGCGCGCCCGCCGCGACGCGCTGTCCCGCTCGCACCGCCACGGCGGCGAGGTGCTGGTAGGTCGCGATGAGGCGGCCGCAGCGCACGCTGACCGTCCGCCCGCCGCGCGGAACGCGCCCGGCGAAGCTGACGCGCCCGCCGCACGCCGCGCGCACCCGCGCGCCGACCGGCCCGCCGAGGTCGATGCCGCGGTGCTGCCCGCGCGCATAGCGGTCGGCGGCGACGGAGAACGTGCGCAGCACAGGCCCGTCGACCGGACGCAGCCATCCCCGCCCAGCCGCCGCCGCGGGAACGCCGGCGCAGGCGCCGACGGACAGCAGGATCGCGGAGGCGAGGCGGATCGGACGCACCCGGCGACCGTAGGCGGCGCGAGCGGCGTCGGCCGCGCGTGCGCGCCTTTCGTCACGAAGCCGGGGGTGCGCTGTAGCGATCGTGGGCCACGTGTGCGCTCGCCCGCACCGCCGGGGCGCACGGCGCGAGCGTGGTCCACTACAGCTCCTGCACGACCTCCTCGAACGGGCGCCGGTTGGCGCGCGCGATCCACTCCTCCGGCGAGAGCGACTCGGGGTCGCGGCGCTTGGCGGGATAGCCGAACGTCAGCACGATCGCGACGCGCTCGTCCTCGCCGTGCCCGAGCGCCGCGCGCATGCGCTCGCCGTCGGCGACGCCGTTCGGGCTCGAGCCAATCCCCTCGTTGGCGGCCGCGATCATCATGTTCTGCGCCGCGCGCCCCGCATCGAACGCGGTCGGCCCCTTGCCGCCGATGACGACCGCCACGACGAGCGCGGCGCCGCGCACGTTGTCGGGCTCGTACACGCTCGCGGCGACCTCCTCGCGCAGGCCCGGATCGCGCACGACGACGAAGCGCCGCCTCTGGCGGTTCTGCGCCGACCCGGCGACCCGCCCCGCCTCCAGGATGCGCCGCTCGGACGCGACGTCGAGCGGGCGCGGCGCGTAGTCGCGCACCTCGCGCTTGCTCGCCACGGCCAGGTAGGCGTCCACGGACACAGCCTACGCCCGCTACGCACGCGGGCGCTCGTCGGCTCGCGGGATCCACGCCGCCAGCGCCGGATCCTCGTCGCCGAGCCGCTCGTAGGCGTCGAGGATCCGGTGAAACAGCCCGTCGTCGGCGGGGTCGCACCACAGCGCGTAGTCAAGAACGGATACGCGGCGCCGTCGGCGGCCGACAACGCATGGCCGAACAGGTACTCGCGGCCCGCGGGGATCGACTTCGCGCGGATCGACGAACTGGCCGTGGCGGGCACGGCGACGCCGGAGCGCAGTTGGCTGCCGGCCCTTCGTGCTTCGCGGAGCCGGAGCAGACGAGGAGGCCCGGCGCGGGAGCCGCCGGGCGCGCCGGTTCGCGCCGGTTCGCGCCGGTTCGCGCCGGCGAGCCAACACATGCTCGAGTGACACCTGAACCCCCGTCCGCGCGCGAGGTGTCACTCGAGCACGCATGTCATGCCCGAGCGACCGGTCGGCACGAGCTCGAGATG
>DASZOA010000560.1:0-2064 GCA_035551055.1 Solirubrobacteraceae bacterium | reverse complement strand
GCCGTCGCGAGCAGGACGAGCGCGAGGCGGCGACCGCCGCGAGCGCCACGACGGTCGCGGACGTCGTCGCCGAGCAGCACCGCTACAGCGAGCACGCCGAGGGCGAGCGGCGCGCGCGGGCGCACCGCCTCGCGCGCCGGCTCGTCGAAGATCCGGTCCTGCTGCTCGACGACCTCGACCCCGACGACCGCGCGTACTTCCTCGGCCAGCGCGCGCGGCTGGAGGAGGGCGTCGCCGATGCGCTCGGAGTCGACGTCGAGCGCCGCGCCGAGGGCAGCGCGCTGATCGTCGAAGACCGCGTGCTGACGGACGTCCCGTTTCCGACGAACGCGACCCTCAAGCAGCTGGCGCTGCTGCTGTGCGACGTCCTCGCGGCGCTGCCGCCGGACGGCGAGCTCGACGCCGGCGCGCTGCGCGACGCGATCGCCGAGCTGCTGCGCGAGCACGAGCAGCACTGGCAGCGCGACCCGCGCGACGCCGACCTCGTCCGCGGACTCTGCGCCGAGGTCGCCGAGCTGCTCGCCGGGCTCGGGCTCGCGCGTCGCACCGCGTCCGGCGGCCTGCGCCCGCTGCCGCCGTGCGCGCGCTACCGCGACCCGGCGGTCCAGCACTCGGGAGGGACGCCGTGAGCGACCCGCACCGCTTCCGCCCGACGCGCGCCGGGATCGCGAATCTCTACGAGTACGTCGACCAGGTGTTCAGCTTCTCGGGCGGGCGGCTGCTCCTGCGCGGCCACAACACGTCGGGCAAGACGAAGGCGCTCGAGCTGCTGCTGCCGTTCGTGCTCGACGGCAACACCTCTCCGCACCGGCTCGACCCGTTCGCGCAGAGCGCCAAGGAGATGCACTGGAACGTCGTCGGCTGCATCGACGCCGAGCAGCGCGTGGGCTACGTCTGGGTCGAGTTCGAGCGCATCGACGCCGCCGGCGACGTCGAGCGCGTGACGGCGGGGATCGGCCTGCGCGCGCACCGCGCTCGCCCGGACGTGCGCCGCTGGCACTTCGTCGTCGGCGGCCGCCGGGTGGGCCGCGATCTGCTGCTCGTCCGCGACGGCCGCGAGCCGCTGTCGCGCAACGACCTCGCGGCCGCGATCGGCGACGACGGCGACGTCTTCGACCGCCAGTCCGAGTACCGCGCGCGGCTCCGCGAGACGGTGCTGACGCACGTCGCCAACGAGGAGCAGCACCAGACGATGCTGCGGCTGATGCGCGAGCTGCGCCGCCCGCACCTCTCCAAGACGCTGGACCCCGACGGCGTCGCGGAGATGCTGTCGGCCGGGCTGCCGGAGGTCGACGAGGCGCTCATGCGCCGGCTCGCGGGCGGCCTCGAGCAGCTCGAGTCGCTCGAGGCCCGGCTGCGCCGCCTGCGCGGCGTGCGCGACCGCGTGCGGC
The DNA here is from genome assembly GCA_035551055.1 of Solirubrobacteraceae bacterium. Lineage (GTDB taxonomy): Bacteria > Actinomycetota > Thermoleophilia > Solirubrobacterales > Solirubrobacteraceae > CADCVQ01. Next base: position 673 of record DASZOA010000560.1, on the reverse strand, counting down.
TCTTCCACGAGCGCACGTACCGCGCCTACCTGCGCGCCGAGCTGCGCGAGCGTGCGGCGGCGCTGCGTGCCGCCGACAGCGAGCTCGACCGCGCCTCGGACGCGCTGCGGCGCGCGAGCGCCGAGCACGAGGGCGCGATCGCCGACGGGGAGCGGCTGGCGGAGCAGCTGCGCGCCGCGGTCGCGGACGTCGAGCGCTGGGAGGGCGAGGAGCGGGCGCTCGTGTCGTCGTCGGCGTGGGCGGCGGTCGCGGAGGTCGAGGCGCTGCGCGAGCGCGCCGAGGCGCAGCAGCGCGCGGCCGCGACGCTGCGCGAGCGCCACGAGGACGAGGCCGCCGCGGCGAGCGCGCACGAGGGCGAGCTCGTGCTCGCGCGCGAGGCGGAGGATCAGGCGCGCGCGACCGCCTCGTCGGATCTCGAGCGGCTCGCAGGCGAGGCGCGCCGCGCCGGGCTCGGCGAGCGTACGCGCCCGCTCGACGAGCAGCTGGCAAGCGCCTCGGTGACGCCGCGGAGCTGGCGCGAGCTCGTCGCCGAGCTGGCCGCCGGGCGCGCGAGCGTGCTCGGCGAGCACGCCGGGCTGCTCGCCGCGGCACGGTCCGCGCTCGAGGCGCTCGACCGGGCGCGCGAGCGCGAGCGTGCGGAGGCCGGGCGCGCCGCCGCCGCGGCGTCCGCGCG
>DASZOA010000559.1:0-1901 GCA_035551055.1 Solirubrobacteraceae bacterium | reverse complement strand
GCCGCGCGGCTCGCGCACGCGGCCGCCGCCGAGCAGGAGCGCCTCGGCGCGCGCCTCGACGCGCTGCCGGCGCGCCTGTGCGCCGGTCGCGCGCTGGCGGCGGCGGGGCGGCCGGACGCCGCGCACGACGAGCTGCGCCTCGTCGCCGACGACGCCGCACGGGCGCAGGCCTGGCGCCTGCGCGACGCGGCGGCCAGCGAGCTGCGCCGCCTCGGGGTACGGCTGACGCCCGCCGCCGCGACGCGAGCCGGCGGCCCGGGGGGCGCCGGCTCGGAACGGCTCACCAAGCGCGAGCGCGAGATCGCCGCGCTCGTCGCCGAGGGCCGCTCCAACCGAGAGGTCGCCGCGGCGCTCTTCCTCAGCGAGAAGACGATCGAGCACCACCTGTCGCGCGCGTACGCGAAGCTCGGCGTGCGATCTCGTACGGAGCTGGCGGCGGCGTGGGGCGCGGGTGACGGCGACGGCGCGCGCAGAAGCGCTTGAGCGACACGCCACGAGACGTGCGCGCCGAGCGGCAGCGGGACGGCGCGCGCGCCCCACGCTGCGCGAGAGCGCCTCAGCCGGCGCTGCCGGCCGGCTCGGGCTCCGTGCTCCCAGCCTGACGCGCGCTCGCGACCAAGCCGCGGCGCCGACCTACCGCCCGCGCGGCGATCGCCCGCAGAGCGCGCGCCTCCCCGGAGTCCAGGCCGGCGGCGAAGCGGCTTCGGACGGGATCTCTGCCCGTCAACACGGCGTAGAAGACCGAGGCCGTCAGATAGGAGCCCGCTCGACTCGGCCGGATGCCGTCCCACGCCCAGAGATCGATGCCGGGCTGCTCCGCCGCCGCGGCCGACCACGCCGGGCCGACCGGCGCGAGCAGGCCGCGCAACATCGCGCCGAGCTGCACGTGCGCGCCGCTCAGCCGCCCCGACATCGCGGCGAACGTGTCGCCGGGCGGCGCGTCGCGGTCGCCGTCCTCGTAGCCCCAGCCGACAAAGAGGACGGTGCGGGCGCCGGCTGCTCGCGCCAGCGCGTCGAGCCTGGCCGCGGCCGGAGCCGTCCGGGTAGCCAGCCCGTCCGGTCGCGACGCGACCTGGCTGTGCTCCTGGAGCACGACGTAGTGCCAGCGCTCGTTCGCCAGCAGCTTCCCCAGCCGGTCCTCGCGCGCGGCGCGCTCGAGCGTCGAGCCCCGGCGCGCGTACTGCACCGCGAAGATCCGCGGCGCCGGGATCGCCCTCTGCGAGCCCGCGCAGCATGGTGGTCATCGAGTTGTGCGAGGTCTGGGCGTTGCCGACGAACAGCACCCCGCAGCCCCGGCCGATCGCTTCGCACGAGCTCGAGATCGCCGCTGACCGGTCCGGGCCGCAGGAACGCGACGTAGACGAGCTGTGCCACCAGCAGGCCGGCCAGCACGCGCGCGCTCAGCTTCGCCGCGCGGCGACGCCGTCTACCGCGCACGGTCGCCGGGAGGATGGTGAACGGTCGGCTGCATGCGCTGGCTCGCGGGCATCGTCCCAGCCGCCGCTCGCGCGCGAGCCCGACCTTCGGGGAGTCCTTCGAGATGGGCCATCGCGCCGGCCGTCGCCGCTCCGCCCCGCCGTCAGTCGCGCATCGCATACGTGATCGGGCGACAGCTCGGCGCCGCGCGCGCGTTGAGGTGTCACTCGATCACTCGCCGGCAGCGCCCGGCTCCGCCCTCTGCGCGGGTTGAGGCGCGGCGCTGTGGCGAAAGCGTCCAGATGATGGACGCAACGTGCACCACCCCCGCCGACGCCGGCCACGAGGGGCGAGCGCACGAGTCAGGAGAATCGCGCACCCCGTCGCCGCCCGGCAGGACGAAGGACTTCAGCGGCTGGAGCGTCGCGTTGACCTCGTCGCAGGCGCCCTCGAGCCACGTCACCTGGTCGGCGCCGACGCGCAGG
>DASZOA010000558.1:0-3751 GCA_035551055.1 Solirubrobacteraceae bacterium | reverse complement strand
CCGCAGCCCGCGCTTCGGGCTGAAGGCGTAGTAGGACGCCTCGCCGCGCGACGCCGCCAGCTCGTCGCGGTCGACGAGGCCGAAGCCGTGCGCGTCGGCCTGACCGCCGGTCGCGTGCAGCGCCTTGTACGTCGGCCGGTCGGCGAGGGCGCGCCGCGGATCCGGTGGTACGACGATCGAGCGCGCCGGGCTCGTCAGCAGCGCGCCAAGACCGGAGATGCCGGTCGCGGCGAGCGGCTTGACGCAGCCCCGCGCGACGTCGTCGAGCGCCTGCAGCGCATGGAGGTTGCCCTGCACGGTGCCGTCGTGGTTGCCGATCGCCACGTAGCTGGGACGCCTCAGGCCCGCCGCCTCGAACGGCAGCTGCGCGCGGTCCATCAGCCCCGGATAGCGGGGGAACGCCGCGAACGCGCCCGACGGGCGGTCGGGGTCGTAGAAGCGGCCGGACTCCAGGACGTCGTCGTCGTCCTGCACACCGGTGTAGCGCGCCGCCTCGCCGGGCGGCCCGGCGAGCGCGCCACAGACGCCGCCCTCCACACCCGAGTTCGGGTTCAGCGGGCCGCCCTCGAGCAGCCGCACGACCCAGCCCGTCTCGTTGATCTGCTGGTTGTCGGCCGAGTCGCCGGTCGTGATCGACAGCGCCAGGCGCGCCCGTCGCCGGCCGCGGTTGCGGATCGGGCTCGAGGCGAAGCGGTTGACCTGGCGCACCGCCGCGTCGACGGTGAACGGCTCGAGTGCCTCCTGCGGGCGCCACGCGGACGAGAACGGCGTGCCGGCGACGTCGAGCGCCTCGGCGCGGGCCGGCGACTCCTCGTCGGCGAGCTGGAAGTCCGTCAGGTGGGCGAAGTACAGCAGTGAGCGCCGCCGCGCGAGCCGGCCGCTGCGGGGCGCCACGACGTCGGCGCGCACGACACGCCGCCAGCCTGCGGCGAGCTTCAGCCGCGAGTACGGCGCCGTCGGATCGCCGCGGATCGTCGCGTGCGAGGTCATCGTCGGCTCCCGCGACGCGGCGTGCGCCGGACCGGACGTGGCGCCGGTGAGCCCGAGGGCGGCGGCTGCGATGAGGGCGGCGGGCCGCACCGCGCCAACGTACAGCGACGAGGAGTGGCGCCGCGCGCTCGGCTCGCCGGCCGGTGCGCGCACGACCGCCGCGGCTACCCTCGCCCCAGCATGCCGAACGACCCGTCAGCGGCCGTCCGCCGCAACACCGCGCTGCTGTCGGGCTCGCTGGCGATGAACTCCGCGATGCTGCAGCTCGCGGCGGCGGTCGCCTCGCTGGCGCTCGTGCGGGTGCTCGGCATCGAGGGGCTGCTCGGGCTCGGGCCGGCGATCGTGCTGAGCTCGGGCGCGCTGGCGGCGCTTCCGGCCGGCGTGCTGATGGACCGCGCCGGGCGCGTGCCGGTCCTGGCGGCAGGCTTTGCGGCGGGCGCCTGCGGCTGCGCGCTCGCGGCGCTCGGCAGCGCCCGCAGCTCGGCCCTCGCCGTGCTCGTCGGGCTCGTACTCGTCGGCGCGGCGAGCGCCACCGGGCTGCTGGCCCGCACCGCCGCCGGCGACATGTACCCGCCCGACCGCCGGGCTCGCGGCATCGCGCTCGTCCTGTTCGGGTCCGTCTTCGGCGCGATTCTCGGCCCGGCCGTCTTCAGCCCGCTGCTCGCCGGCCGCGAGCTCGACGGCGCGACGCTCAGCACGCTGTGGCTGGCGGCGGCCGGGTTCATCCTCGCCGGGCTGGCGATCGTCCTCGCCGTGCGGCCCGACCCGAAGACGATCGCGCGGCTGCTCGGGCACGAGGTCGAGCAGCCCGAGGGCGGTCGCCGCGCCGCGGCGGCGCCGCTGCGCGCGCTGCTGCGCCGTCCGGGGGTCGTCCCGGCGCTCGTCGCCGCGCAGGCGAGCTTCGCCGTCATGGTCGCCGTCATGACGCTGACCGGCGCCGTCGTGGTCGGCCATCACGGTCACGCCGCAAGCAGCGTCTTTCCGGTCATCGGCGCGCACGTGATCGGGATGTTCGGGCTGAGCGTCGTCGTCGGCGACCTCGTCGACCGCGTCGGCCGTACGCCCGCGCTCGCCGGCGGGCTGCTGCTGATGGCGGCGTCGACGATCAGCCTGCTGTGGATCACGAGCGTGCCGGCGACCGCGGTGGCGCTGTTCGGGCTCGGCCTGGGCTGGAACTTCTCGTTCGTCGCCGCGACGGCCGTGCTGTCGGACGCGAGCTCGGCCGACGAGCGCGGCAAGCTGCTGGGCTTCAACGACCTGCTCGCCGGCGCCACGGGCGCCGGCCTCGCGCTGCTCGGCGGCCTGGCGCTGACGGCGCTCGGCGTCGCCGCGCTGGCGATCGCCGGCGCGGCGCTCGTGGCCGCGCCGGCGCTGTGGATCCTGCGCAGCGATCCGGCGCGCGCGGCGCGCGCGACGGCGTGAGCGGGTCGCGTCGCCGGGGCGCGGGTACGTTGGCGCATGGAAGAGCCGCCCGCAGCCGGGCGGCCGCGCCGAATCCGAGGAGGTCGGTCTTGTCGATCATGTCCAAGCTGTCGGAGCTCGTGAAATCGTTCACGTCGCCGCAGGCCAACGCCGATCCGCCGCCGACCGAGGAGCGCGCCGCCGGGCCGCCCGCGCCGCCGGCGACCGAGCGCAGGACCGACGGCGGCGACGACCGCTAGGCCGTCGTCCGCCAAGACCGGCTGGGGCCGCTCGGGCGGGACCGCGTACGGCTCGCTGCGATCGATCTCTGCGTCAGCCCCGCGGCGCCTGATCTCGAGCGCGCTACAGGCGACGGCGCAGGACCCTCAGGGCGGCGGCGAGCGCCTCGTCGCGCTTGGTGTCGGCCTTGTCGCTGGCCCGGACCTCCGGCTTGACGGCGTCGCCGGCGAGGTTGCGTCCGTCGGGGGTGAAGTAGCGCCCGATCGTGAGGTTCAGCGCACCGCCGTTGGCGAGCGGCAGCAGCGCCTGGAAGACGCCCTTGCCGAACGTCTTCCTGCCGACGACGGTCGCGCGCTCGTGGTCCTGCAGCGCCGCGGTCACGATCTCGGCGGCCGAGGCGGTGGCCGCGTCGACGAGCACGACCACCGGCAGCTCGCCGGCGGCCGGTTCGCCCACCGCCGACAGCGTGCGATCCCGCACGGTCCGCCCGCGGGTGGTGACGATCTCGCCGGCTGAGAGGAACTCGCTGGCGACGAGCTGAGCCTGCTTGACGAGCCCGCCGCCGTTGCCGCGGAGGTCCAGGACGATCCCTGTCGCGCCGCGCCTGCGCGCGTTGCGGATCGCCTCGACGAGCTGCTCGTGCGCGCCCGAGCTGAACGTCGACAGCGCGATATGCGCGACGCGTTCGCCGCCCGCGCGGCGCAGCTCGCTGCGCACGACGGGCACGGAGATCGCCGCCCGCCGGACGCGCCTGACGAACACGCTGTCGTCGCGGCGGATGCGCAGCCGGACCTCGCTGCCGGCGCGGCCCCTGATGAGCGCGCTTGCGGCATCTGCCGAGCGGCCGGCCAGCGGTTGCCCGGCGGCTGCGACCACGACGTCGCCGCGGCGGATGCCGGCACGGTCGGCCGGCGAGTCCTCCAGGACCCGCAGCACCCGCAGACCGGCGTCGACACCGCGGACCGTGATGCCCACGCCCTGGAAGCGCCCGTGGGTCGCATCCTTGAAGCGCTCGTACTCCTCGGGCGCGAGGTAGCTGGAGAACTCGTCGTCGAGCGCCCGTACCGCACCGGCGACGGCCGCATCCCTCAGCCGCCCGGGCTCGACATCATCGATGTAG
>DASZOA010000557.1:0-3967 GCA_035551055.1 Solirubrobacteraceae bacterium | reverse complement strand
CGCGCGCTCGTGCGCACTCGCCGCAGGGGCCGCGATCTATCCTCGACCCGTGGCCGCGACCACCGCATCGACCGCCTCCACGCGCCTTCGCGACCAGCGCCGCAGCCTGCCCGACGGGCCGGGCGTCTACCTGTTTCGCGACGTCGACGGCCGGGTGCTGTACGTCGGCAAGGCGAAGTCGATCCGCAAGCGCGTCGCGGGTCACTTCTCCAACCGGGTGACCCGCGGCCAGGTCGAGCTCGTCGACCTCGTGCACTCGATCGACTTCCTGCTCGTCGCCTCCGAGGCCGAGGCGCTGCTCGCCGAGAACCAGTTCATCAAGCAGTACAAGCCGCGCTTCAACATCCGCCTGCGCGACGACAAGTCCTATCCGTTCCTGGCGATCTCGATGGACGAGGAGTACCCGCGCGTGTACTTCACCCGCGAGCGCCACCGCCGCGACCGGTTGTACTTCGGGCCGTACTCCAACGCCAAGAAGGTCCGCGGCACGCTCGACCTCCTGCAGAAGGTGTTCGCGTTTCGCTCCTGCAGCGGCACCGAGCCCGGGCGGCGCAGCGGCTCGCCGTGCCTGGACTTCTACATCAGGCGCTGCGGCGCGCCGTGCGTTGGCTACCAGTCCGCCGAGGACTACCGGGCGGCGATCGACGGCGTCGTGGACTTCCTGTCGGGGCGCTACCGGCAGATCGAGCGCGACCTCGAGCAGCGCATGCGCGAGGCGGCCGCGGCGCAGGAGTTCGAGCAGGCGGCGCTCGAGCGAAACCGCCTGAGGGCGGTGCGCTCGCTGCTCGAACGCCAGCGCGTCGCCAGGGAGGCCGTCGGCACGCTCGACGCCGTCGCGGTCGCCGTCGAGGGCACCGACGCCAACGCGCAGGTGTTCCAGATCCGCGACGGGGTGCTCTCCGACCGCCAGTCGTTCTATCTCGCCAACGAGGCCGGCTACGGCGTCGGCGAGGTCGCGGAGGAGTTCCTGCTGCAGTACTACGGCGACGCGATCGCCGTCCCGCCGCAGGTCCTCGTCCAGCGCGAGGTCGCCGAGCTCGAGGCGCTCGGCGAGGTCCTGGGGGAGCTGCGCGGCACCCGCGTCGAGGTGCGCGTGCCCGAGCGCGGCGACAAGCGCCGGATCCTCGAGCTCGCCGAGCGCAACGCCGCGCTTGCGCTTGACCAGGAGCGCCTGCGCGACGAGCGCCGCCGCCAGCAGCGCGTCGAGGCGCTCGACGGCCTGCAGGAGGCGCTCGGCCTCGACGCCCTGCCGCTGCGGATCGAGTGCTTCGACATCTCGAACCTCATGGGCACGAACACGACCGCCTCGATGGTCGTCTTCGAGGGCGGCGCCCCGAAGAAGAGCGACTACCGGCGCTTCAACGTGCGCACCATGACCGAGGGCGTGCCGGACGACTTCGCGGCGATGGAGGAGGTCCTCGGGCGGCGGCTGGCGCGCTGGGAGTCCGAGCAGGACCTCAGCCCGAACGACCCGAAGCGCAACGAGTCGTTCGCGACGTTGCCGTCGCTGATCGTCATCGACGGCGGCTCCGGGCAGCTGACCGCCGGCATGCGCGCCCTCGAGGGCTTTCGCGAGCGCGGCGTCGCGGTCATCTCGCTCGCCAAGCAGCTCGAGGAGGTCTACCTGCCCGGCCGGCGCGCGCCGCTGCGGCTCGCGCACGACACGCCGGAGCTGCAGCTCCTGCAGCGCCTGCGCGACGAGGCGCACCGCTTCGCCATCACGCACCACCGCCAGCGCCGCGACCGCCAGATGACGGAGTCCGTGCTCGACGGGCTGCCGGGCGTCGGCCCGAAGCGCAAGCGCGCGCTGCTTGCGCACTTCGGCTCGCCCGAGGCGATGCTCGGCGCGTCGCGCGAGGAGCTCGAGGCGGTGCCGGGCCTGCCGTCGAAGACCGCGCGTGACCTCTACGCGTACCTGAACCGCACGAGCGGATGACCGTGGCGCGCGGCACAATGGCGAGCGTGACCGCCCCACCCGAGGCGCCCTCCGCGTCGAGCCTCGAGGACCTCGTCGTCATCACCGGCTTCTCGGGCGCGGGCAAGTCCACGGCGATGAACGTCTTCGAGGACGACGGCTACTTCTGCGTCGACAACCTGCCGCCCGAGATGATCCGCGTGCTCGTCGACCTGTTCGTGCACGAGGGGGCGAAGGTGCGCCGCGCCGCGGTCGTCTCCGACGTGCGCGCGCGCGACCTGTTCGAGACGCTCACCGCGGTGCTCGACGACCTCGGCGCGCGCGGCATCGCCCACCGCGTCCTGTTCCTCGCCGCCGACGAGGACACGCTGCTGCGGCGCTACAAGGAGACGCGGCGGCGCCATCCGCTGAGCCCGACGGGCTCGGTCGCGCACGGGATCGCCGCCGAGCGCGCGGCGCTCGAGCACGTCAAGGCGCGCGCCGACCTCGTGCTCGACACGAGCGGGATCACCGCGGCGACGTTGCGGCGGCGCATCGCCGACGAGTTCCTGCCGCGCCAGACGCGCTCGAAGCTCGCCGTCACGCTGACGTCGTTCGGCCACAAGCACGGGCTGCCGCGCGACGCCGACATCGTGCTCGACATGCGCTTCCTGCCCAACCCCCACTGGGAGGCCGACCTGCGCCCGCTGACCGGCTTCGACCCGCAGGTCGTCGAGTACATGTCGCGCGACGGCAAGCTGCAGGCGTTCTACGAGCATCTCGAGCCGCTGCTGGACTTCCTCGTCCCCGAGTACATCGCCGAGGGCAAGGCGCACCTCGCGATCGCCGTCGGCTGCACGGGCGGGCGCCACCGCTCCGTCGCGATCGCCGAGGCGCTCGGCGAGCGGCTGCGCGCCCGCGACGACGTCGAGGTCGAGGTCGCCCACCGCGACGTGGGGCACGTGGTGCGATGACGACCGCGCGTCGCGGGCGCGCGCGATGATCGTCCACGTCGCCTTCGAGGTCTCCGACCTCGAGCGCTCGGCGCGCTTCTACGACGCCGTCTTCCACGCGCTCGGCGCGCGGCGCACGTTCGAGAGCGAGCGCGCGCTCGCCTACGGCCACGACCACGAGCAGTTCTGGATCGTCGACCGCGGTCGCGCGCCGGCGCCCGGCTACGGTCACGTCGCCCTCGCCGCGGCGGGGCGGCCGGCGGTCGATGCCGGCTACGAGGCGGGCCTGGCGAGCGGCGGCCGCGGCGACGGCGCGCCGGGGCCGCGACCGCAGTACGGGCCGATGTACTACGCGGCGTACCTGCTCGACCCCGACGGCCTGCGGCTGGAGCTCGTCGCGGGAGCTTGGTGACGGCTAGAGGCGGCGGGTGGGGTCGGTCGGCGGCGGCGCGCCGCCAGGGCTGACGGGTGGCGCCGGATCGGGCGCCGCCGGGTCGTCGTCGTGCAAGATGCGGCCGCCGCGCGGGGCGGCGTTGGGCCCGAGCGCGGGATCGGCCGGCGCGGTCGGAGACGCGCCGTGGCCGGGCTCGGCAGCCGTGATCGCCACGGAGATGCGCGCGGCCGAGAGGATCGCGCCGGACGTCATCAGGATGGCGGCGACGAGCGCGAGCCACAGACCGGTGCCGGGGTCGCCATCGGGCAGGCCGCCGACCACCGGCGGCGGGTCGAGGATCGCGTACAGGACGATGACGAGCGCGGCGATCGCCGCGGCGAGGACCCAGCTCGCCGGGCGCGGCGGGCCGTAGCCGAGCCGGCTCGCGACCACGACGAGCGCGGCGATCGCGAGCGCGGCGAGTACGAGATCCCAGACCTCGAAGACCTCCCACGCGTCGATCCCCGGCTGGTACCACTCGAGGAAGAGGCTGACGAACAGCAGGATCGCGCCGGCGCCGACGAGCAGCGCGCCTGCCTCGATGTTTCTGGCGATCGGCGCACCGGGGGTACGGCGGGCGATGGGCATGCGAGCGACTCCTTGTGCCGTTCTTGACGAGCCGCCGGATTGATACCCCGCCCGCCGCACCGCGAACCGCGCGGGGGGCAGGCGCCGCCCGCGCAGCCC
>DASZOA010000556.1:0-6254 GCA_035551055.1 Solirubrobacteraceae bacterium | reverse complement strand
GAGGGCATCGTGCCCGGCGGCGGCGTCGCGCTGCTGCAGGCCTCGGAGGCGATCGACCTCGACACGTACGAGGACGACGAGCGCACCGGCGCGAAGATCGTCCTGCGGGCGCTCGAGGAGCCGCTGCGCCAGATCGCGCAGAACGCCGGCCTCGAGGGCTCGGTCGTCGTCAACGACGTCCGCAAGGCGAAGAAGGGCCACGGCCTGAACGCGGCGACCAACCAGATCGGCGACCTCGTCGAAGCGGGCGTCATGTCCGTCTCTGCGTGACAGAGCAGTGAACGTTGTTCGCTCGCCGTGCTGCGAGCCGGCGCCCACGCGCTGGCCGCCGCGCGCCATCGCCGGTACGGTTGCGCTCCCGGGCATGAGCCATGCGACCTTCCCTCCTCGGTCCGCCGCCCGCTGGCTCGCTCCAGCGCTCGCGCTCGTCGCCGCCGCCACGGCCGCCCCGGCGAGCGCCGCCGGCTGGCGGCTCGAGCCGATCGCCGCCTCGACCGGCGTCGTCGAGCTGCACGATCTGGACTTCGACGCCCACGGCAACGCGCTGCTGAGCTGGAGCGGATCGTCGCGCGACCGCGTCGCACCGCTGCTCGGCGCCGTGGCGTTGCGCGATCCGGCCGGCGGCTGGCTGCGATCGCCCGACCTCGCCGGCGTTCAGGCCGCCGGCGCCCGGATCCACATGGTCGGCGCGGCGCGGACGCTGCTCGTCGCGCGCGAGGAGGAGACGCGGGCCAACCGGCGCCGGCTCGTCGTCGCCGAGGGGCTGTCGGACGGCGGCTTCGGCCCGCTCGCCGCGCTCGACGACTTCGTCTCCGAGCACTGGTCGGACGCCAGCGCGTCGGGCGACGCGATCGTCGCCTGGCTCGGCGAGCGCTCGCCGTTCATCCGCGTCGCCGAGCGCAGCGCGGGGCAGCCCTTCGGTCCGCCACGCGATCTCGCCGTCGGCAGGACCGCGGCCGTCGCGATCAACGCGCGCGGCGACCGGGTGCTGGCCTGGCGCGCCGGGCGGCGGCTGGCGGCGCGCGTCCGGCCCGCCGGCGGCGAGTGGAGCCCGACCGCGCGCTTCGGCCGCGTGCGCACGATCGCCGGGCTGCGGCTGTCGGTGCTCGCGGCCCCGAGCGGGCGGATCGTCCTGGCCTGGGGCCGCGTCGGCGGCCACTGCGGGGTGTCGGTGCGCGACGGAGCGGCCCGCTGGCGCACGCGCGCGCTGGAGCGCCGCTGCGGCCCGGCGGGCGTGCCGGCGTCCGCCGCGCCCGTGCTCGCGGTCGCCGACGACCGCGGCGCGACGTACGTCGCGTGGACGGGCAGGACGCGCAGCGGCCGGCGGGCCGTCAAGCTCGCGCGCGTCGGCGCGCGCCCCTCGCGCGCGCCGCTCGTGCTGTCGCGCGAGCGCGGCGCGCTGCTCGACGACGTCGCCGCGGGGCCGCGCCGGGCGCTCGCGATCACCTATGTCGCACCGCGCCCGACGAAGGCCAACCCGCTGCTCGGGGCGACGTTCGCGGTCGTGCGCCGCGGCGGCGGCGCGTTCGGCCCCGCCGAGCGCCTGACGCCGCCCGGATTCGCCGCGCTGCGCGGCAGCCGCGTCGCGTTCCAGCCGCTCACCGGCGAGCCGGTCGTCGCGCTGCCGTTCCTCATCGGGCTCGAGACGGCGGTCGCCGCCGCGGTCGGCCCGCCGGCGCCCGCGCCGTGACGGCGGCCGAGCTCATGCGGCGCCCGGTCGACGAGCTGGCCGGGCTCGTGCGCAGCGGCGAGCTGTCGGCGCTCGAGCTCGTCGACGCGGCGCTCGAGCGCATCGACGCCCTGCAGCCGCAGCTCAACGCGTTCGTCGACGTCGACCACGAGGGCGCGCGCGCGACGGCCGCCGCCATCGGCCCCGGCGACGAGCGCCCGTTCGCAGGCGTGCCGGTGGCCATCAAGAACAACCGCGCCGTCGCCGGCCGGCGGCTGACGCTCGGCGCGCAGCTCATGGGCGACCACGTGCCCGCCCACGACCACAACGTCACGCGCCGGCTGCGGGCGGCCGGGTTCGTGGTCGTCGGAACGACCGCGCTCCCCGAATGGGGGATCATGCCGGTCACCGAGGGACGGCGGCTCGGCGTCACGCGCAACCCCTGGGATCCCGGCCGCACCCCGGGCGGCTCGTCGGGTGGCTCGGCGGCGGCCGTCGCCGCCGCGATGGTCCCGGTCGCGCACGGCAACGACGGCGGCGGATCGCTGCGCATCCCCGCCGCGTGCTGCGGGCTCGTCGGCCTCAAGCCCCAGCGCGGGCGCGTCTCGCCGGCGCCCGACGCCGGCGAGCAGTTCCTCGTCCAGGACGGCGTGCTGACCCGCACGGTCGGCGAGACGGCGCTGCTGCTCGACGTGCTCGCCGGCCCCGAGCCGGGCGACGCGTCCTGGGCGCCGCCGCCGCCCGAGCCGTTCGCGCGCGCAGCGCAGCGCGCCCCCGGCCGCCTGCGGATCGGCGTCACGACGCTCATGCCGCTGCTCGAGGCCGAGCTTCATCCCGAGTGCGAGCGGGCCGCGCACGACGCCGCGGCACTCCTCGCGGGCCTGGGGCACGAGGTCGAGGAGGTGCGGCCCCCGTGGCATCGCCCCGGACTGCTCGAGCTGTTCACGCGCGTGTTCGGGCCGGCGATCGGCTCGTCGATCGCCGCCGCCGGGCTGCTGGCCGGTCGCGAGCCGCGCGCGCAGGACATGGAGCCGCTGAGCTGGGAGCTGTGGACGACGTCGAAGCGGATCGACGCCGTCGAGGGCGCCGTCGCGCTCTACGAGCTGCAGGCGTTCGCGCGCTCGATCACGCGCTGGGCGCGGCCCTACCACGCGCTGCTGACGCCCGCGCTGGCCCAGCCGCCGCTGCCGATCGGCGCGCTCGATCCGTGCGGCCCCGATCCCGCCGGCACGTTCGAGCGCTCGGCCCACTTCACGCCCTACACGGCGATCGGCAACGTGACCGGCTCGCCCGCGATCTCGCTGCCGCTGTGCGCGCGCGAGGACGGCCTGCCGCTCGCCGTGCAGCTGGTCGGCCGCCCGGCGCAGGAGGGCGAGCTGCTGGCGCTCGCGGCGCAGGTCGAGGCGGCGGCGCCGTGGGCGGCCCGCGGGCCGGCGCTCGCCGCCCCGTAGCGCGCCGCCCCCGCTCTCCACGGCGCGTGGGCGCGCGGCGACGATCGCTAGCGGGCCAGGACCGCGGTCATGGCGCGCGGCGTCACGCCGAGCGCGGCGGCGTCGGCCGTCCCGCGCGCGGCGAGCATCGGCACCTCGAGCAGCTCGGCCTCGTCCCACGTCGCCGGCGCGCGCGACTTCATGAGGATCTCGACGACGCGCAGCGTGCGGCTTACGAGCGGGGTCGGCACGTGGACGAGCGGCCGCGCACGGCCGGCGGCGTGCAGCACGAGCTCGACGATCTCCTCGTGCGAGAGCGTCTGCGGGCCCGCGAGCTCGTAGCGCGCGCGACCGTCGCCGGTCCCCGCGAGCGCGGCCGCCACGGCGTCGGCGACGTCCTCGGCCCAGATCGGCTGAAAGCGCGCCTGGCCGCGCCCGCTGACGGGCACGACCGGCAGCAGCATCGCCATCCGCTCGAGCAGCGTCGTGAGCATGTCGCCCGGGGCGTACACGAGCGAGGAGGCGAAGACCGTGTGCCGGACGTCGGAGGCGAGCACGGCGCGCTCGGCGAGCGCCTTGGCGCGCAGAAAGCGCGTGCGGTCGTGCGAGGCGGCGCCGAGCGAGCTCATGAAGACGAAGTGCTCGACGCCCGCGCGCTCGGCGGCGCGCACCATCCGCCACGTGGCGATTCCGTTGAGCTCCTCGATCGAGCCGGCGGGCTGATCGCGGATCGCCGCGGCGAGATGCACGACCGTGCGCACCCCGCGCATCGCGTTGCGAAACGACGGCGGATCGGCCAGATCGCCGAGCGCGATCTGGACGCGGACGCGATCCGCGCCGAGCCCGCGCGGGTCGCGCACGAGGCAGCGAACCGGCTCTCCGGCGACGGTCAGACGGCGCAGCAGCGCGCGTCCGACGACGCCTGTGGCACCCGTCAGCAGGAGCACGCGTGGATACTATTTCCGGTTCGGCTGACCACTGACACCGAGCGAAGGAACGAACGCTTCATGGCCTACGTGATCGCGGAGCCCTGCATCGGCACGAAGGACAACTCGTGCGTCGAGGTGTGCCCGGTCGACTGCATCCACCCGACCACCGACGAGCCCGACTACGACCAGGTGGAGATGCTCTACATCGACCCGGAGGAGTGCATCGACTGCGATGCCTGCGTGGAGGCCTGCCCGGTCGACGCCTGCTTCGCCGAGGATCAGCTGCCGGACGAGTGGGCGCACTACACGCAGATCAACGCCGACTACTTCAAGTCGCAGGGGTAAGCCGCGCGGCGTGATCGCCGGCTGCCCCTTCGGCGGCCGGGCGGCAGCGCGACGACCGGTGTCTGTAATCTTGATCGCCTATCCCCTATTTCGAGGAGGAGGGCACGCATGAGCACGACCGACGAGCTGCTCGAGAACGCCAAGAGCTATGCGGAGAGCTTCGACAAGGGCGACCTCGCGCTGCCGCCGGCGCGCAAGGTCGCGGTCCTGGCCTGCATGGACGCGCGGCTGAACCCGTACGGTCTGCTCGGCCTGCAGGAGGGCGACGCGCACGTCATCCGGAACGCCGGCGGCGTCGTCACTGACGACGAGATCCGCTCGCTGGCGATCTCGCAGCGGCTGCTCGGCACCGCGGAGATCATCCTCATCCACCACACCGACTGCGGCATGCTCACCTTCACCGACGACGAGTTCAGGCGCTCGCTGCAGGACGACACCGGGATCAAGCCGGAGTGGGCGGTCGAGACGTTCCCCGACCTCGAGGAGGACGTCCGGCAGTCGATCGCGCGCATCAACGCGAGCCCGTTCATCCCGAACAAGGACTCGGTGCGCGGATTCGTCTACGAGGTCGAGACGGGCAACCTGCGCGAGGTCAGCTGACGCCTCGCGCCCGCCGCGGCGCGTCAGCCCGCCGCCATCGGCAGGCTGATGCCCGTCGGCGCGGGCGCCTGCAGCACCGGCAGCTCGACCGGCGTGAGCGCGACGAGGCCGCGGGCGGCGTAGCGCACCGCCTGCGCGGCCGGGTCGTCGGGATCGGTGAAGACGAGCGGCGTGCCCGCGTCGGACTGCGCGCGCAGCGGCATCGTCAGCGGGACCTTGCCGAGCAGCGGCACGTCGAGCTCGTCGGCCAGCGCTTGGCCGCCGCCCTCGCCGAAGATCTGGAAGCGCTCGCCGGCGGGCGTCGTGAAGCCGGCCATGTTCTCGACGACGCCGGCGATCTCCAGCGCGACCTTGCCGGCCATCTGCGCGGCGCGGCGCGCGACCTTCTGCGCGGTCGGCTGCGGCGTCGTGACGATCACGAACTGCGCCTGGGGCAGCAGCTGGGCGAGCGTCATCGAGACGTCGCCGGTGCCCGGCGGCAGGTCGACGAGCAGGTAGTCGAGCTCGCCCCAGGCCACGTCCTCGAGGAACTGCGTCAGCGCCTTGTGCAGCATCGGGCCGCGCCAGACGACGGCCGCGTCCTCCTCGACGAAGAAGCCGATCGACATCACCTTCACGCCGTGCGCCTGCAGCGGCAGGATCTTGCGCTCCGGCGAGACCGGCGGGCGGTCGCCGCCCAGGCCGAACATCCGCGGAATCGAGTAGCCCCAGACGTCGGCGTCGAGGACCCCGACCGACTTGCCCTCGAGCGTCAGCGCGGCGGCGAGGTTGGCCGTGAGCGTCGACTTGCCGACCCCGCCCTTGCCCGAGCCGACGCACAGGACGTTGCGCACCTGCGCGAGCGCGCCGGCGGGCAGCGTGGCGCGCCCGAGCGTCTTCTGCAGCGCCGACTTCTCGCTGTCGGTCAGCACGTCGAAGGCGACGTCGACCGCGGTCACGCCGGCGCCGCCGCCGGGCGCGGGCGGGCGGCGGCGTTTTCTAGACTGGGACGCATGCCCTCACAGGACGAGATCCGCACCGCCCTGCAGCGCGTCATCGATCCCGAGCTGCGCCGCTCGATCGTCGAGCTCGGCATGGTGCGCTCGATCGCGATCTCCGAGGCCGGGGAGGTCGACGTCACCGTCTCGCTGACGACGCCCGGCTGCCCGATCCGCAACCACTTCGTCGAGGCGCTCACGCGCGAGGCCGGCGGCGTCGCCGGCGTGACCGGGGTCAACGTCGCCTTCGACGTGCTCAGCGACAGCGAGAAGTCGGCACTGCAGAGGTCGCTCCGGCCGGCAG
>DASZOA010000555.1:0-4315 GCA_035551055.1 Solirubrobacteraceae bacterium | reverse complement strand
TGTCAGTACCCGAGCCGCGCGAGCCGCTCGCGCTCGGCGCGGCGCTTGGCCTCGCGCTGCTCCTTGCGGTTGCGCTCGCGCTCGCGCCGCTCCTGATCCTCGTCGTGGCCGGTGACGATGCGGATGCTCTTGCGCAGGGTGCCGTCCTGCGCGTGCGACGCGTACTCGGAGCGGTTCGGGCGGTCGTCCCGCCGCGGCCGGCCGCCTCCACCACCGGAGCGCTGGGCTCCGGGACGGCGGCCGCCGCCACCTTCGCCGCGCTGTGAGCGCTCGGCCGCCGGCGGGCGCGGCAGCAGCGCCTTGACCTCACGCACCGGCGTCGCCGCGAGCCGGACCCAGGCGTTGAAGACGGGGTCGCCGGGCTTCATCCCCTCGGCCGACTGCGCGCAGACGGCGGCCCACTTCAGCGGTTGGCCCTTCTCGTCCTGCTTGGGCTTGAGCGCCTCCTTGATGACCTCGGGGCCACCGACGCGCTCGATCGCTGCGGTGACGCGGGCGGGTGAGGTCGGTGAGCGGTCGGCGTCGGACGCCTCGCCGGCCCCGCCGGGCGCGGGCGTCTGCTCGCCAGGCGCTGCGCCGGCGTCGGCTCCCGCGTCGGCGGCCGGCGCCGGCTCCCCCGAGGGCGAGGAGTCGGGTCCGGCGGCGCCGGGCAGCGTGCCGCCGCGGCGAAGGTCGGTCAGGGCCGAGAAGAACGCGCGGCGATGGCGCTCGGCCGCCGACACGCGGCGGCGGCGCTTGCGCGTGGGCAGCGACGCCTTGACCGTCGGCAGCGGCTTGGGCTCGGCGGCGACGCCGAGGATCCGCGGCCCGACGGCCGGACGCTCGGCGTCCGGCGTGATCGCGCTCGCGTCGGCAGACGGCGCTTCGGCAGCCGGCTGATCGGCAGCGGGCGCCTCGGCAGCAGGCGCCTCGACGGCGGGCGCATCGGCGGGCGTCGGCTCCACAGCCGCGGGATGCGTCTCGCCCTGGCCGTTCCCCGAGTGCTCGACGGCAGCAGGCGGGGACGGGACCTCGCCGCGCGCCGCATCGGTCGCTTTCTCCCCGGTGGCGTCCGAGGCCGTCTGACCGTCAGGACCGGCCGTGATCTCGGCTGACGAATCGCCAGTCACCGACATGAGGTTACCGAGCGCTGGAGCAATGCAGCACCACGATCGCAAATTGGGCGATCTCCCGCGCGGCGAGGGCTACGAGACCGGCACGTCAGGCGTCGCCGCGATCGCAGCCGCGCTGACGAGCAGGTGGACGTGGGCGAAGCGCTCGGTGAGTGACTCGCCGATCGGCACGGTCAGCGCCAGCGCCAGCAGCTCGCGGATCGCCTCGCACAGCGGCGCCTGCGGAGCGTCGTCGCGAACGAGGGTCGCGAGGCGCGCAAGGTCGATCATCTCCATGTTGTCGCCGCCGCCGATCGCGATGCCGAACGCGGCCTCGGTGAAGAACTCGACGCGCGCGAGCAGCGGGTCGCGACGGATCCGGCCGGGCCCGACGGCGGGGCCGAGGTCGAGCGTCTCCTCGCGGGCGACGATGCGCTCGAGCTGCTCGGAGGTGACGCTGCGAAGCTGCGCCGGCGTGAGCCCCGCCTGCAGGGCCGGTCGCAGCGAGGCGATCACGGTCAGCTGCGGCGTGCCGAACGGGATGTCGGTCGCATACAGGATCTGGCCCGGCGGGATGTGCGAGTAGACCGCGAGCTGATCGGCCGCACTGAACCACGCGGTGTCGAAGAAGACGTTCGGATACTCGTGGATCCGCTCCCAGATCCAGGCGAGATCGCACACGCAGCAGTGCGCCAGGATGAAGCGCGCGCGGGGGAGCTCGCGCGCGAACTCGATCACGTGCGCGCCGAGCGCCGGGATCCCGCGCCCGGCGTGGACCATGATCGGCAGGTGCTCGTCGGCGGCGAGGGCGACGATCTCGCGCACCGCCGGGTCATCGAGATCGAACAGCTCGGCGCGCGGGTGCAGCTTGATGCCGCGCGCTCCCGCGGCGAGGCAGCGACGGATCTCGGCGATCGGGTCGGCGTGCGGGTCGACGCGGCAGAACGCGGTCAGCCGGCCGTCGGAGGAAGCCGCCGCCTCGAGCACCCGATCGTTGGCCGGGGGATAGCCCGCGGGCTCGTGCATCGGGAACACGACGGCGCGCGAACCGGTCGGCGCGAGCGTGTCGAGCAGCTCCTCGGTGGTGCACTTGAAGCCGTCGGGGTCGTCTATGCCGATGTGCGTGTGCGCGTCGAACAGCGTGACCGCCGGCGGCAGGAGCCCCATGGTCTGATCCGACCACGGAGTCAGCAGGTCGTCGGCGTACACGGCGGGCAGTGTACGAGGGGGTCTGCGCTGCGACGAGCGTCCACTCCTGTGCTGTTCGCCGGCGGGTTTCGGGAATACACTGCCACGATGAGCTACGGCAACGGAAGCATCGGGGTGTGCGGATGCGGCGAGATGGCGGTCGACTCATGCCAGCGCTGCGCGACGATGCTCTGCGACATCCATTCGCGCACCCTGCCCGACGCGCCTCAGGGCATCTCGCCCAACGCGCTCAGCCGCTTCGAGATCGCGATCCGCGCCCGCGGGGCGTACTGCGAATCGTGCCGCGCGGAGCTCGGCAGCTACGCGCTCGCGCAGGCGATCCACGCGCCGCGCGCGCCGCTCCCCGAGCATTGGCTGGACCGCGCGATCGCGCTCAACGGCGATCCGACGCGCAGCGAGCTGGAGAAGCTCGAGGACGCCGCCCTGCCGTCGTCGCTGACGCCGCAGGAGGTCGCGCAGGAGTTCCTGCGCCGCATCGGCCGGCCACCGCAGGCGCGCGTGCCGGTCACGCCGCCGAGCCTGCTGCGCGCGCCCGACTATGTCGAGGGCTGGTCGGTCAACTGCCGCCGCACGGAGTACGTCGCCGGGGGCGCAGCCGGCGCCCGCTATCCGCTGCCGTGCCTGATCTCGACCGCCGGCGAGCTGCTCGGCCCGGCGCTCGAGGACGGCGAGCGCCACGGCCAGACCTGGTGGGTCGTGCCCGAGTCCGACATCGAGCTGCCCCGACTCGTCAGGGCCGTCGCGCGGCTGCTGCTGCTCAGCCGGTTCGCGCCGAAGAGCGCGCCGGCTCACTAGCCCGGCGCCGAGGGCCGCGCGCTCAGCCTCCGAGGAAGTCCGCCAGCATCGCCGCGAGCCGCTCCGGGGTGTCGACCTGGACGAAGTGCGAGCTGCGCTCGATCCACTCGATGGGCGCGTCGGGAACCAGCGCGTGCAGCCGCGTCCCGACCGCGGGTGCGATGAGCGGGTCCTCGCGCGCGTAGACGAGCAGCAGCGGCGCCGGCCAGGGCCGTCCCGCGTCGCGACGGCGCTTCAGCTCGCGCGTGAAGGCCAGGAAGGCTCGCGGGTCGAGCGAGTCGGCGAGCCAGCGCGTGAACGCGCGCGCCCCTGCGGCGCTCGCCAGCGACGCGCCGTACTCGCGCGCCTCCTCGAGCGACTTCAGCGTCTCGTCGTAGTAGTGGACGTTGCGGTGCGCCCAGCGCAGCGGATCGTGGCGCACGTAGCGCGCGAGCGCGTCCGCGACCCCGGGGACCTTCAGGGCGGCGTGCAGCGCGACGCTGCGCGCGTCCGGGAAGGCGGGCGCGTGGATCACGGCCAGGCGCGCGAAGCTCGCGGGCGCGGCCAGCGCGCGGCGCATGCAGAGGTAGCCGCCGAGCGAGTTGCCGACCGCCGGGCAGCCCGCGATGCCGAGCGTCTCCTGCAGCTCGCCGACGAACGTCGCGAGCGCGCGCGGCGTGTGGGCGCGGTCGGGGACGGCGTCGCTGCGGCCCGCGCCGGGCAGGTCCGGTGCGACGAGGCGGTAGCGCTCGCCGAGCAGCTCGAAGAGGTAGCGCCACGAGTAGCTCGACATCATGAGCCCGTGCACGAGCAGCAGCGGCGGGGCGTCGCGCGGGCCGTCGGACACGACGCGCGTCGAGACGCGGCCGAACGGCGCCGACGCGACGACGACGTCGTCGGTGTCGGCGTCGTAGTAGCGGTGCGGGCGCCGCGGCCGCTGCGGGAGGTCCTCGAAGCGCCCCTGCTCGAACGGCCGGCGCGACGGCCGGTCCTCGCCTGGATGAATCACCGCGGGCCGCGCCGTTCGGCGAGCGGCGGCGTCACGCCTCCAAGATCGGCAGCAGCGCGCTCGGCAGCATGTCGAGCACGTGCCGGAACTGGCCTTCGTCTATGTGGCTGCGCAGGACCTGCGCGCACGCCTGAGCGGCAAGCGAGGCCTCCGTCGTCCCGGCCAGCTGTGCCTCCTCGGCGAACCGCCGCAGGAACGTCTCGCGGTCACGGTAGGTCTCGGGCACGCGGTT
>DASZOA010000554.1:0-6390 GCA_035551055.1 Solirubrobacteraceae bacterium | reverse complement strand
CGCGCGTCGAGCGCCTGCACGCGGTCCAGCGAGCCGAGGAACTCGCCGACCGGGTCCGGCGTCCAGCCGTAGTCGAAGTACAGCGAGACACGCCCCAGCAGGTGGTCGCCGGAGATCAGCAGCCGCCGCTCGGGCTCGTGCAGGCAGACGTGCGAGGGCGCGTGGCCGGGGGTCTCGACGACGGTCCAGCGCCCGACGTCGGTCTCGACGGCGACGCCCGCGACGAGCTCGCGGTCGGGCTCGACGAGCCGTGCCACGCCGCTGCCGCGCTCGCGCGCCGACTGCGACCACGCCCGCAGCGGCCCGATCGGCACGCCGCTCTGCAGCGCGATCTCCAGGCGCCGCGCGCGCACCTCGTCGGGGTCGTCGATCGCCGCGCGCATGTGGGCGTGGTCGGAATGCATCCACAGCTCGCAGCCGGTTGCGTCGATGATGCTCGCGGCCTGCCCATAGTGGTCGGCGTGCGCGTGCGTGCAGACGAGCAGCCGCACGTGCTCGAGGCGCAGGCCGCACTGCGCCATCGCGCGCTCGAGCTGGGCGAGCGAGCCCGGCTCGTGCAGCCCGCAGTCGAACAGCACGACGCCGTCGCCGGCGGCGACCGCCCAGGCGTTGCAGTGCGGGATGCCGGGCCACGGCAGCGGCAGCCGCAGGCGCCAGATTCCCGGCAGGATCCGCTCGCCGCGGCCCAGCTCTCGGTGCCTGGTCGCAGAGGACATGAGGCGGACGATAGGGTTGCGCGGATGGGCAAGCGCAACCGAGGAGCGGGACGGATCGCGGCGCCGACGGCGGAATACCGCGACGCGGACGGAAACGTCCTCGAGCTGCGCGGGTCGATGTCGCCGCTGACGCGCCGCAAGTACGCCGCGACGCTGCACGACCAGCGCCGCACGACCGACGACTCCTGGCAGCGCGCTGTCGAGTTCCTCTTCGAGCGGCTCGCCGAGCGCTGGACGATCCACGACGTGCCGACCGAGGGCCAGAAGGAGCTGCTGCAGCGCTACCGGCTCGCCTCGGCGGAGGAGCGGCGCTGGATCCGCGACGTGCTGCGCCGGCACCTCGCCGAGCATTTCCCCGAGGTGGAGGCGCCGTAGCGCGCACGATCGTGAGCGCATTCGCCCGCGACGTCCCGCCGAGCGCCGTCGAGCGGTCGTGACCGTCCGGCTCGACAGCGCGCCCGCGACCGAGCTCCCGGCGCGGCTGCTGCTCGGCTCGGGCCCGAGCCCGGTCCCGCCGCGCGTGCTCGCGGCGCTCGCGCAGCCGACGATCGGCCACATGGACCCGGCCTTCGGCGAGGTGATGGCCGAGACGATCGCGCTGATGCGCGAGGCCTTCCAGACCGAGAACGTCGCCACGCTGCCGATCTCCGGCACCGGCAGCGCCGGAATGGAGGCGCTCGTGGCGAACTTCGTCGATCCCGGCGACCGGGTCGTGTGCGGCGTCAACGGGTTGTTCGGCACGCGCATGGCCGACGAGCTGCAGCGAGCCGGCGCCGACGTCGTGGCCGTCGAGGCCGACTGGGGCCGCGCGATCGCACCCGAGCGGCTCGTCGAGGCGGCCGAGCGCGCCGGCGGGGATGCGATCGTCGTCGTCCACGGCGAGACGTCGACCGGCGTCGCGCAACCGCTCGACGGGCTTGCCGACTGGTGCCGCGAGCACGATGCGCTGCTGCTCGTCGACTGCGTCACCTCGCTGGGCGGCCACCCGCTGCGACTCGACGAGGCCGGCGTCGACGCCGCCTTCTCCGGCTCGCAGAAGTGCCTGAGCTGCCCGCCCGGGCTGGCGCCGTTCACCGCCGGCGAACGCGCGCTCGCCAAGCTGCGCCGCCGCGAGCAGCCCGGCCGCTCGTGGTACCTCGACCTCTCGCTGATGCTCGACTACTGGAGTCCCGCGCAGGAGGGCGCGGCCTCCGAGCGCTCCTATCACCACACCGCCCCGGTCAACATGATCTACGCGCTGCGCGAGGCGCTGCGGATCGCGGTCGGCGAGGAGTGGCTGCCGACGGCGTGGGAGCGCCACCGCCGCGCGCACCACGCGCTGCGCGACGCGCTCGGGGTGCTGGGCTGCGAGCGCCTCGTCCCGGACGGCGAGCAGCTGCACCCGCTGCTCGCGGTGACCCCGCCCGCCGGCATCGACGAGGCGGCCGTGCGGCGCGCGCTGCTGCTCGAGCACGGAATCGAGATCTCCGGCGGCCTGGGGCCGCTGGCCGGCAGGCTCTGGCGGATCGGCGTGATGGGCGCGGGGGCCCGCCGCGAGCCGCAGGAACGGCTCGTCACCGCACTCGCCGCGCTGCTGGGCGCCGATCCCGCCGAGCCGCTCGCCGCGCTCGCCGCGGGCTGGCGGGCGTAGGGCGCGCAGGCGGATGATCGATGCCGGGCGCTTCGCGGAGCTGCTCGTCGGCTACTGCCTGGAGGTGCAGCCCGGACAGGAGGTGGTCATGCGCTCGACGGCGCTCGCGGCGCCGCTGCTGCTCGCCTGCCAGCGCGCGATCCTCGAGCGCGAGGCGTGGCCGCTGCTGCGCGTCGAGCTGCCGGGCGCGACCGCCGACTTCTACCGCCACGCGCGCGACCGCCACCTCGACGGCTTCCCCGAGGTGGCCTACGCGGAGGTCAAGAACGCGCAGGCCCTGCTCGCGATCCAGGCGCCGGAGAACACGCGTGCGCTGAGCGGCATCGATCCCGAGCGGCTGGCGCGCGCCGCGCGCGCGCGCAAGCCGGTGCACGACCAGGCGATGCGCAAGCGCTGGTGCTCGACCCTGTGGCCGACGCAGGCCGGGGCACAGCAGGCCGGCATGAGCCTCGCCGACTTCGAGGCCTTCGTCGAGCGCGCGCTGTTTCTGGACCAGGTCGACGCCGTGCGCTCGTGGGGCGAGCTGCGCGCCTTCCAGGCCGGGCTGATCGAGCGGCTGAAGGGCTGCCGGGAGCTGCGCATCGAGGCTCCGGGGACCGACGTGCGTCTGAACGTCAAGGGCCGGACGTGGATCAACTCCGACGGCAGGCGCAACATGCCCAGCGGCGAGATCTTCACCGGGCCGCACGAGAGCAGCGCCACCGGGCGCGTGCGCTTCGACGTGCCGTCCGCGCCGGCCGGCGTCGACGTCGCCGGCGTCGACCTCGAGCTGCGCGACGGGCTCGTCGTCGCGGCCACCGCCGAGCGCGGCGAGGAGTACCTGCAGCGCGCGCTGGCGACCGACGAGGGCGCGCGCCGGCTCGGCGAGATCGGCATCGGCACGAACTTCGGCATCGACCGCGCGATCGGCGCGACCCTGTTCGACGAGAAGATCGGGGGCACCGTGCACCTCGCGCTGGGCCGCTCGTATGCGGAGACCGGCGGCAGGAACGAGTCCGCGCTGCACTGGGACCTGATCTGCGATCTGCGCGCGGGCGGGCGGCTGACGGCGGACGGCGAGACGATCGTCCACGACGGGCGCTTCGTGCTGTAGCGGCGCGGCGCCGCTCGCCGATCGGCTGGACTTCGAGCGAGCGGCGGCGGCGCGCCGATAAGGTCTACGGCGGATGAAGCTCGTCGCCCTCCCTGCCGCGGTGGCGGCGTTCGCGGCATCTGCGGTCCCGGCCCACGCCTACGACGAGCGCCCGATGCGCCTGCCGGCGACCGGGCCGGGGGCGGCGGCGGCGGCGTCCCAGCCGGCGACGTGGCTCGTCGGCGCCACGGCTCCGAGCCGCCGCGTCGACGCGATCGCCCGCCGCTTCGGCGCGCGAAGGTTGCGGGTGGGCAGCGTCTACCGCGTCGCGACGCCGCGCGCCCGGGCGCTGGCGGCCGGCCTGCGCGCCGCCGGGGCGCTGCGCTACGCCGAGCCCGACGTCGAGCTGCAGCGCGCGAGTGCGCTCGACGCGCAGCCGGGCGGGTACGCGCGCGGACTCGTCGTCGAGCCGGGCCTCGCGCCGCCGGCTCCGGGGCGCGTCTCGATCGCGGTCGGCGACGACCTCGTCGACGTGGGGCACCCGGACCTGGGCGCGAACACGCGCCCGCTCAACCGGGGGCCGGTGCTCGGCCCGCACGGCACGATGGTCGCGTCCGCGGCGGCGGGGGCGTTCAACGGCTTCGGCGTCGTCGGCACGTTTCCGTCGGCGCCCGTGCTCTCGGTGGGGCTGCCGCCCCAGATCAGGTGCGCCGACGCGGTCAACGGGGTTGTCACCGCCGCGGCGGCGGGCGCGAAGATCATCAACGTGAGCTTCGGCTCGCCCTCCGACTGCGCGTCGCTGTTCCGCGCGGTTCAGCTCGCGTACGCGCGCGGCAGCCTCGTCGTCGCGGCCGCGGGCAACGAGTTCGCGGCCGGCAACCCGGTCATCTACCCGGCCGCGTATCCGCACGTGCTGTCGGTCGCGGCGCTCGACCGCGCGCTTCGGCCGACGGCGTTCAGCAGCGAGAACACGGCCGTCGACGTGGCGGCGCCGGGCGTCGACGTCCCGCTGGCGATCCCCGTCGCGCTCGACGTCGAGGACGGCAGCGTCGACGGCGTCACGACCGCCAGCGGGACGAGCTTCGCGGCGCCGATCGTCGCTGGTGCGGCGGCCTGGTTGGCGACGGTCCGCACGAACCTCTCCAACGGCCAGCTCGCCGACGTCCTGCGCCGCTCCGCGCTCGACGTCGCCGCGCGGGGCTACGACCTCGCGAGCGGCTTCGGCGTCGTGCGGATGCGCGCCGCGCTCGCGCTGCCGGCGCCCCCGGCGGACGTGCTCGAGCCCAACGACGGCATCTCGTTCGTCGACGGGTCGGTGTTCTCCAGCCCCGACCCGTACGTCTGGCGGGGTGCGGGCAGGAGAACGCTCGGCGGCAGCGCGGACCGCGTCGAGGATCCGATCGACGTCTACCGCGTGCGCCTGCCGCGGCGCTCGCGGGCGCGCATCCGCCTGCGCCCCGCGTTCGGCAACCCCGACCTCTACGTCTTTCGCTCGAGCGCGCGGTCCGTCCGCGAGCGCTCGAAGATCATCGCCCGCTCGCGCAACCCCAGCCAGGGGTCCGACAGCGTGACGATCACGAACCGCAGCCGCGCCGCGCGGCGCTTCTACGTCGCGATCAGCGTCGGCACCGACGCGGTGGGCTCGCTGAACTCCGAGTACCGCCTGCAGTTCCAGCGCGTGCGGCTGCGGTAGACGCCGCGCCTCGGCCCGCTGCCCCGCGCGTCGCAGTACCGTGCAGCGCGTGCAGCGCCACACGAAGATCGTCGCCACGATCGGCCCCGCCTCCCGCGATCGCGAGACGCTCGTGCGGATGGTCGCGGCGGGGATGGACGTCGCGCGGCTGAACTTCTCGCACGGCACCCCCGAGCAGCACGCCGAGATGGCCCAGTCCGTGCGCGACGCCGCCGGCCGCGCCGGGCGTCCGGTCGCGGTGCTCCAGGACCTGCCCGGCCCGAAGCTGCGGATCGGGCCGCTGCGGGGCGACCTCGTCGAGCTCAAGCCCGGCGACCGCGTGACGCTGGCATGCTCGGAGAACGGCCAGGGGGACGCCCGCCGGATGTTCATCGCGCGTCCCGAGCTGGTCGCCGCGATGCGGCCCGACGACGTGATGTACCTCGCCGACGGCGCGGTGCGGCTGCGCGTGCAGAGCGTCGACGAGGACGCGCTGGAGATCGAGTCCGAGGTCGAGGTCGGGGGGGCGGTCGCGTCGCGTCAGGGGCTGAACATCCCCGCGCCGCTCGCGGATCTTCCGAGCGTGCCCACGGAGGATCTCGCGCACCTCGCCGTCGGCGAGAAGATCGGCGTCGACCTCGTCGCGCTGTCGTTCGTGCGCGGCCCCCGCGACATCGCGTTCCTGCGCGAGCGCACGCGCCTGCCGCTGATCGCGAAGATCGAGAAGCCGCAGGCGGTGGAGTGCGCCGAGGAGATCATCCGCATCGCCGACTGCGTCATGGTCGCGCGCGGCGACCTCGGCATCGAGCTGCCGATCGAGCGCGTGCCGATCCTCCAGAAGGAGCTGCTCGCGATGGCGGGACGGCTCGCGCGCCCGTCGATCACGGCGACCCAGATGCTCGACTCGATGGTCACCTCGACGCGCCCGACGCGCGCTGAGGTCGCCGACGTCGCCAACGCGATCCTCGACGGCACCGACGCCGTCATGCTCTCGCAGGAGACCGCGATCGGCGGTTACCCGGTCGAGGCGGTCGCGATGATGTCGTCGATCGCGATCTCGACGGAGACCGTCGCACCGTACCGGCGCTGGAACGAGACCCGGGTGCATCGCGGCCCGCGCGACCCCTCCTACACGGTCGCCTACGCGGTCTGCATGGCGGCACGCGAGCTCGAGCTCGACGCGATCGTCGTGCCGACGCTGTCGGGCCGCTCCGCGCGGCTGGTCTCCGCGCACCGCCCGATGGTTCCGATCTACGCGCTCTCGCCGGGTCGTGAGACGGTCCGCCGCTGTGGGCTGATG
>DASZOA010000553.1:0-1666 GCA_035551055.1 Solirubrobacteraceae bacterium | reverse complement strand
GCAAGCTGCGCGCCGCGCTCGAGTCGCTGACCAGCGGCGATCTGTGAGCGGATGCACGTATCGGCGCGCCGCACGGGCGCTCTGACTGACATGACCTCCCCTCGCGTCATCGAACTTCCCCGCCGGCTCGAGCCCGTCGAGCGCGACACGTTCCTCGTCGCCGCCCAGGTCGACGCCGGGCGCGCCGCCGCACGCGCCGGCAAGGTCGTCGCGCTGCGCCCGCGCGTCGCCGTCGGCCCGCGCCGGCCGGACTCGCGGCCGCCGCTGGCGGCGTAGCGCGCGCTCGCCGGCGACGCCGTCAGCGCTCGCGCGGCAGCGCGAGCGCGTGCACGGGCCCCGCCTCGGCAACCGGCTGCGGCGCGTCGAGGTTCGTCACGGCGTAGTCGAGCTCGGCCATCGCCGAGCAGAACTCGACGTTCGTGTCGTGCAGCTCGCAGACGATCGCCGGGCGCTGCGCGCCGATCGTCGCGCGCATCCCCTCGATCGCGTGCAGCTCGGCGCCCTCGGTGTCGATCTTCACGACGTCGGGCGGCGGGATCGCCCCGGCGGCGACGAGCTCGTCGATCGACACGACGACGACGTCGAGCTCCTCGCGCACGTCGGCGTGGCGGCCGGTCGACGCCAGGTGCGACCAGCTCGCCTCGCCGACGACGAGCAGCCGCGCCGCGGCGGTCGCCGCGCCGACGGCCTCCTCGCGCACCTCGGCCTGGTCGAAGCCGTTGAGCTCGACGTTGCGTGCGACGGCGCGCGCGCAGGCCGGCACCGGCTCGAAGGCGATGACGCGCCCCCGCGGCCCGACGAGCCGGGCGCCGAGGATCGTGAAGAAGCCCACGTTCGCGCCGACGTCGTAGAAGACCGCGCCGGGGGCGAGCAGCCGGCGCAGCGCCTCCTGGACGGGCGGCTCGAGCGTGCCGCGCACGATCAGCCCGGCGTGCGCGTGGTCGAGCGGCAGGTCCGCCGTGGAGATCGACAGCAGGTGCCCGAGCCCGCCGGCGACCGGAACCGGCGCGCGGCCATACCAGCTCGATGCGCGCTGCAGCAGCGCCCGGCGCGCGCGGCCCGCGCGGGCGCGCGCCGCGAGCTCGGCGCGGCGGTCCTCGGGCATCCCGGTGATGAGGTGCGTGGCGCCGTTGCGCAGGCGCCCGGTCAGCTCGTGGCGCAGATGACGAAGCGAGCCCGGCATCGGGCGGGATGATCGCAGCGCCGTTCGCGCCCGTCGCCCGCGGGGCCCTCGCAGCCCATCGGAAAGCCGTCCACCGCGCACGCGATCCTCGTCGAGGCCGTCGCCTCGACGACGAGGAACAACGAGGATGCTCCAGCGCACGACGATGAGCCGACCAGACGCAACGACGGCGTAAGATGTACCCCCGCGCCGTACTGACGACGACCTCGAGGAGATGCTGGATTGAGCCTGCGTGACGCGCGCCTCGCGGCGCTCACCCGCATCCGCGATGCGCGTGCGGCCGCCGCGCTGAGCCGCGCGATGCCGATCGATCCGTGGCGGCTCGTCTCGCGCCGCTTCTCCCTGGAGCGCCACGCCGAGGCCGAGTCGCTGTTCGCCGTCGCCAACGGCTACATGGGCATCCGCGGCACGCACGACGAGGGACTGCCGTCCCACGATCCGGGCTTCTTCCTCAACGGCCTGCACGAGACCTGGCCGATCCCC
>DASZOA010000552.1:0-3150 GCA_035551055.1 Solirubrobacteraceae bacterium | reverse complement strand
CCCCGAGCACAACGACCTCGCGCGGGCGATCCTGCTGTGCGAGCAGGAGGGCGACCGGATCACGTACGACATGATCCAGCGCCTCAACTCGACGTTCGTCACGCCGTTCGACCGTGAGGACATCCTCGGGCTGGCGTCGGGACTCGACGACATCGTCGATCTGACCGAGGAGGTCGCCGACTACCTCGGCCTGTACAAGATCGAGGCGCCGATGGAGCAGGCCCAGCGCCTGGCCCACATCCTGATGGAGGCCTGCCGCCGGATCGCCGAGGCGATGCCCCGCATCCGCGCCTTCAACAACGTCTCGCACTACACCAACGAGATCCACCGCCTGGAGACCGACGGCGACCGGGTGACGCGCGAGGCCGTCGCGTCGCTGTTCGACACCGGGATCGACCCGATGGTCGTGATCCGCTGGAAGGACATCTTCGAGCGCCTCGAGGAGGCGATCGACGCCACCGAGCACATCGCGAACGTCATCGCGAACATCGTCGACAAGAACTCCTGACCTTCACCGCCCCGGCTCGTGGACAGCGAGATCATCATCCTGGTGATCGTCGTGGCGACGGCGCTCGTCTTCGACTTCACGAACGGGTTCCATGACGCCGCGAACGCCGTCGCGACCTCGATCTCGACGCGCGCGCTGGCGCCGAAGACGGCGGTCGGCCTGTCGGCGGTGCTGAACTTCGCCGGCGCGTTCATCTCGCTCGAGGTGGCCGCGACGGTGGCGAGCGGGATCGTCGAGGCGAAGCTCATCACGACGACGGTGATCTTCGCCGGGCTCATCGGCGCGATCCTGTGGAACGTGCTGACGTGGTACTTCGGGCTGCCGTCGAGCTCGTCGCATGCGCTCATCGGCGGCGTCGTCGGAGCGGCGTTCGCGGCCGGCGGCACGGACGCCGTCCTCGGGCAGGGCCTGCTCGAGAAGGTGATGGTGCCCGCGGTCGTCGCGCCGATCGTCGCCTTCCTGGCGGCCGCGCTGTGCATCCTGGTCACGTACCGGATCGTCGGTCGCCTGCGGCCCGGGCTCGTCAACAGCGGCTATCGCGTCGGCCAGATCGCGAGCGCCAGCCTGCTGTCGCTGTCGCACGGCACGAACGACGCGCAGAAGACGATGGGCGTCATCACGCTGGCGCTCGTCGCGCACGGCACGCTGGACGGAGCCGACGCAGAGCCCCCGACCTGGGTCATCGTC
Source organism: Solirubrobacteraceae bacterium (assembly GCA_035551055.1). Taxonomy (GTDB): domain Bacteria; phylum Actinomycetota; class Thermoleophilia; order Solirubrobacterales; family Solirubrobacteraceae; genus CADCVQ01. Next base: position 1,955 of record DASZOA010000552.1, on the reverse strand, counting down.
TCGGCGGCGGCCGCAATCGCGCTCGGCACGTACTCGGGCGGCTGGCGGATCATCCGCACGCTGGGCACCCGGATCTACAAGATGGACCCGGCCCAGGGCTTCGCCGCGCAGGGCGGCGGCGCGGCGGTGCTGCTGACCGCCTCGCACCTCGGCTTCCCCCTGTCGACGACGCACTCGATCACCGGCGCCGTGCTCGGCGCCGGTGCCGCGCGGCGACTGTCCGCCGTGCGCTGGGGACTGGCCGGCAACATCGCGATCGCCTGGATCCTGACGCTGCCGGCGGCGGCGCTCGTGGGCGCCGCCACGTACGGCATCAGCCGGATCTTCGGCACCGGGGTAGTCGGGCCGCTGCTGATCTCGCTCTCCCTGCTGATGCTCATGGCGGCGCTGTTCGGCAAGCGCGTGCGCCGCGGACCGGCGATGACGACCGCACCGGCGGACGTGTGATCGGCGCCGTCGACGTCGACGCGCTGATCGAGCTCGCGTGGGCCGCGCCGCTCGCCGCGCTGACGGTGACGATCGCGTGGGCGCTCGTCGTCTACGGCGCCGGGCGCGCCGCCGACGCCAACCGCGACGGGCGCCGGCTCATCGCGACCCTGCGTCTCGCCGTCGCCGCGGCCGGCGTCGTGCTGTTCACCGCAGCGATCGTCGTCGGGCTCATCGTGATGACCTCGAAGGGTTGACGCGCCTTCGCGCGGGCGGGCGCCGCTGCAGCGCCCGTTGCAGGGCGACGTAACCGTGCGCGCCGACGTGAAAAGCGTGGGCCGGCGAGGCAAGGTGCCCTCACCCGAAGGAGAGGAAGCCCGATGCGCCCCCTGCCAGTCAGCGTCCTTGCGGCAGCCATCGCACTGCTCGCCGCCCCGGCCGCGAGCGGTCACGTCCTGCACACCGTCGCCCCCGGCGAGACGCTCTGGTCGATCGCCGCGCAGTCGAACCTCACGACGCGCACGGTGGCGGCGTTCAACGGGCTGCAGGAGAGCTCCCCGGTCCTGCTCGGCAGCACGATCAAGATCCCGTCGGTCGCCGAGGGCCGGGCGGCGCTCGCGCGGACGGGGATCGTCCCCGCCGCCTCGGGCGCCGCCGTCGCGCCCCCGCCTGCCTCCTCCGCCGCGCCGCGCCCGCAGGGCGCCTACGTCGTGCGCCCCGGCGACACGCTGAGCGGCCTCGCCGCGCAGAGCGGCGTGCCGACGGCCCAGATGGCCTACATGAACGGGCTGCACCCGGCCGCGAAGCTGCTCGCCGGCACGGTCATGAAGCTGCCCGCCGGCGCGCCGGCGCCGGCGCGGGCGTCCGCTCCGGCGCCGGCGACGCGCGTCGTGCCCGACGCCACGCCGGTGCCGACCGCCGGGCGCCTGACCGCCGAGCAGATCAAGGCGCTGGCGGCGCAGCACGGCGCGCCCGGATCGCTCGCGGCGGCGATCGCGTGGCAGGAGAGCGGCTTCAACAACGCGATGGTCTCGTCGGCCAACGCGCGCGGGGTCATGCAGGTCATGCCGGGCACGTGGAACTGGGTGAGCCGCAACCTCGCCCGGGGCCCGCTCGACCCGCGCTCGGCGGCCGACAACGTCCGCGCGGGCTCGCTCTACCTCGCGCAGCTGCTGCGCGAGACCGGCGGCGACGCGCGCCTGGCCGCGGCGGCCTACTACCAGGGCATGTCGTCGGTGCGCACCCGGGGGCTGTTCGAGGACACCAAGCGCTACGTCGACAACGTGCTGGCGCTGCGCGCGCGCTTCGGGGGCTGACGCCGCGGCTCAGCCGGTCGTGCGCGCGGCGTCGCGCTCGTAGGTGACGCCGCGCAGCACCTTCGCGGGAGCGCCCGCGGCGATCGAGAACGGCGGGACGTCCTGCGTCACGACGCTGTTCGCCCCGATCACGCAGCGCTCGCCGATCGTCACCCCGCTCGTGACGACGACGTTGGCGCCCAGCCAGACGTTGTCGCCGATCCGCGTCGGTCC
>DASZOA010000551.1:0-7586 GCA_035551055.1 Solirubrobacteraceae bacterium | reverse complement strand
GGACCTCGACCCGGCGGTGTTCCTGTCGATCCGCGAGGGCGCCTGCTGGTTCGAGCGCTGGGACGAGGGCAAGAGGCCGCGCGTGCATCACGAGCTTGCCGGCTGAGCTGCCGCGGTTCGACCGCGCGCGCCGAGCGCAGGGCGTAGCGGGGGCTTTGGACGTTGCGTCCATGTCGTGGACGCTCGAGCCACGACCCCTCACGCCGGCGCTCGCTGATCGCCTGGCGAGCGGCAGGACAACCCGCGGACGTCACGAACGCGCGCAGCGTCATCACGAACGACGCGCGAGGACGGGGCGCGGTTCGGAGGCTGGCGCCTACTTCATCCGATTGATGGAGAACGCGCCCAGGAGCACCCAGACACTGTGACGCTCCTACCCGGTGTCGCCCCCGTTTTGCAGCCCCGTCTCGTCCTCGAGCTTCTCGCGCGTCTCCTCGTCGAAGATGCCGTCCGGCGCGATGCTCGCGAACACCTGGAACGACTTGACCGCGCTCTCGGTGATCGGGCCGAAGACGCCGTCCACCTCGCCGGGCTTGAAGTCCAGCGCGATCAGCGCCTCCTGCAGCTCGGCGACCGCCGGCCCCTCGGCCCCACGTGCGAGCGTCTCCTCGTTCATCGCGACCCCCTCGTCGTTGCCGGTATCTCACCGATGTGTGCCCCGAGGAGAGGGTTCTGACGCGCTTCCCCGCCGGGCCCGACAGCGAGCGCTCACGCCAGCTCGAGCTGCGCGGCGTAGGGCCCGCGGCCGGACAGGCACGCCGCGCCGCAGCGTGCGCCCAGCTCGATCGCCTCGGGCAGCTCCATCCCGGCGCCGAGCCCGAACGCGAGCCCCGCGGCGAACGAGTCGCCGCAACCGTAGGCATCGACCGGCGGCCCGGGCAGCGGCGTCGCCTCCCACGAACCCGACGTCTCGCCGGTCCACGATCCCCCCTGCGCGCCGGCCGTGCTGACGACGAAGAGCGGCTCGGGGTCGAGCATGCCCGGCTCGTAGACCTCGCCCGGGTCGGTGGCGCTGCGCACGAGCACGTCGAGCCGCACGCTCGACGCGGCGAGCGCCTCGATCGCGCGCGGCGTCGCGACGAGCACGCGGGCGGCGCGCGCCGCGCGCACCGCGCCGGCGTCGCCGCCGGTCAGGTAGATCGCGTCGAGCGACCCGAGCTCGTCCCACGGCAGCGCGTCCTCGCGCCAGGGGACGATCCGCTCGCCGAGCACGGTGATCGTGCGCTCGCCGGCGTCGTCGAGGAACGTGAACGTGCGCCGCTGGGGCGCGGGCCGCGTCGCGGCATGCAGCTGCACGCCGTGCTCGCCCAGCCGCTGCACGACGCGCGCGCCGGCGTCGTCGTGGCCGAGCGCGGTCAGCAGCTGCGCCGCGCCCGCGAGCTTGCGCAGCTGCACCGCCGCGACGGCTCCGCCGCCGGCCGGCTCGGAGAACGTCTCGCGCGCGTGGATGATCTCGCCGGACACCGGGATGCGCTCGACGACCGCGAACCGCACCCACTCGACGTGACCGACGACGCCGACGCGGGTCATCCTCAGCCGCCGTCGGATCCGAGCCGGCCGCCGCCGAGGCCTGGCCCGACGTTCGGATAGCGCTCGCTCTCGCCCTGGAAGGGGATCGGCCCCTGGACGCGGCAGCCGGGCGTGCTCGTCGGCGGCTTCTCGCCGGTGCGGGCGCAGTCGAAGCTCGGCAGGATGAGCTTCTCGGGGTCGAAGCCGGAGCTCGGCCGCAGGTACGCGTTGCCGCGGTTCGAGCGCGAGCGCACGAGCGCGGGGAAGGACTCCGAGCCCGTGACGACGATCTGCGGCAGCACGTGGCCGTTGCTCTTGCTGCCGGGCGGCGTGGATCGGATCCCGCCGAGCGCCGACGGGCCGACGTTCAGGAACTCCGTGAGCTTCGCCTGGTTGAGCTCCAGGTAGCGCAGCAGCGGGTTGAGCTGCTGCAGGAACGGGCCGGTCGCCGCGAGCGTCGGGTCCAGTCCGCGCAGGATCCGCGACAGCGCCGGCAGCCCCTCGTCGCCGGCGGTGATGAGCGGGTCGACGTTGTCGAAGAGGTTCTCGAGGTCCGGCGACAGGTCCCGCAGCGAGACGAGCGTCGGCTGCAGGTCGTCGAGCACGGGCTCGAGGTCGCGGATCAGCGGCTCGGTGTCGCGCGAGAACGAGCGCAGCCGCGCGAGTGTCAGCTCGGTCTCGTCGAGGAACGTCGGGAAGATCCGGATCGAGGCGGCGAGCGCGTCGCGCCGGCGCGACAGCTCGCCGAACAGCTCGGCGTTGCGCTGCACGAGCGTGCGCAGCGCGTCCTCGTCGGCGGTCAGCTCCTCGAACGTCCTGCCGGCGTTGCGCACGAGGTCGCGCAGCGCCGCGCGGCGGTCGCCGAGCACGTCGACGACGCCCTGCGCGTTCTCGGCGAGGACCGGCAGGTTGCCGAGCGCGTCGGACAGGTCGCGCCCGCGCCCCGCGCCCGCCTGCGCCGAGCTCGCCATCCACTCCTGAAACGCATCGCGCGTGGGCTTGTCGAAGATCTCCAGCAGCTCGTCGAACTCGACGGCGCGCCTGACGCGGCCGTCGGGCAGCCGCCCGCCCTCCGGGACGTCGCGCGCCCCGCGGCTGCCGGTCGTCAGCTCGACGTAGGTCTCGCCGAGCAGCGTCTTCGCGCGCAGCATCGCGCGCGCGTCGGCCTTCAGCGGCGCATACCGGCTCTCGAGCTCGAGCGTCGCGATCGTCTTGTTGCCCTCCGGCGCGAGCTGCTTCTCCACGACGCGTCCGATCGGCACGCCCGCCGTGCGCACGTCGGCCTGCTCGGCGAGCGTTGCCGCGTCGCTGAAGGCGACCTTCACGCGGTAGCCCTGCGGCTTGAGCGGGATCGCGCCGCCGAAGGCCAGCCACAGGAACAGCAGCAGGCAGAAGCACGTCAGCGCGAAGCCCGAGATGACGAGCACGCGGCCGAGCGTCGGGGCCTCGGTGTTCATCGCCCGCCCCCGTTGGCGCGCAGCGCGCGCCTGACGCTGAGCGAGCGCGTCGTCGGGTTCTTGCAGATCGTCGCCAGCAGGGGGGACAGCCCGAGCGCGAACTCGAGCTGCGGCAGGTCGTTGACGAGGCTCGTGAGCGTCGAGCACGTGCCGGTCAGGAAGATCGGGCGCATCGGCCCGTGCGCGTCCTCGATGCTCTGCAGGTTCGTCGTCTGGTGCGCGAGCCAGCCGAGGTGGAAGAGGTAGCCCTCGTCGCGCCCCGCCTTGCCGGGATCCTCGCGCCCGCCCTGGTTGTGGCCGAGCATGTTCACGAAGTCGTTGAGCACCTTCGCGTTGCGGTCGAGCTCGGGGACGGTCCGGCCGAGGCCGCGTGCGGCGGGCGCGAGGTCCTTGACGAGCGGCACGGCGGTGCGCACGAACGGCCGGATCCTGCGGCGCACGATCGGCGTCGCCTCGCGGGCGAACGGGGCGACGGCGGCGTTGACGGTCTCGAGCTCGCGCACGGCGGGCAGCAGCGCGCGCGTCGTCGGGCGCAGCTCGCGCGCGAAGGGCTCGACGGCGGCGAGCGTGGCGGTCGCCGTCTGCAGCGTCGGCGCGAGCTCGCCGACGGCGTCGCGCAGGTCGTCGTCCTCGGCGGCGAACGCGCGCAGCGTGCGCGACGCGCCCGACACCAGCCGCGAGAGCTCCTGCGGGCGCTCGGCGAGCTCGTCGTTGAGCCGCGACAGCGACGTCACCAGCCGCCGCAGCGCCACGCGCTCCTCGGCGACAGCGCGGTTGACCCGGCCCAGGTCGCGGATCGTCGGGCCGTAGCGCTCGAGCACGCGCGCGAGCGCCGTGCCCTTGTCGCGCAGGCCCTCGCCGGCGCCGTTGGCCAGCAGGGTGATGTAGTCGCGCGTGCGCGCGTCGAGCTCGGACAGGATCTCGTCGAGGTCGACGTCGGTCAGCGAGTTGGCGACCGGGATCGTGAAGCCCTCCTTCACCGGCGCGCCCCGCCTGCCGGGGAGGATCTGGACGTACATGTCCTTCAGCCCGGTGCGCGGGCGCAGCAGGGCGGTCGCGTCGGGATGGATGAGGTCGTCGAACTCCCGGTCGATGTCCAGGCCGACGACGGCGCGCCCGTCCTCGAGCCGCACGTCGCCGATGTCGCCGATCCTGACGCCGGCGACCTGGACGGTCTGGCCCTGGCCGGGGGTGACGGCCTGCGCGGTGTCGAGCTCGACGTTGATGCGCATCGGCCGGTCCTCGACGAGCGGGAAGCGCAGGCGCTGCTCGTCGAGGATGTAGCCGCCGATGAGCGCGGCGACCACGACGAGCCCGACGATCGCGAGGAACGGCCAGAGGTTCTTGCGGATCGCGCGGCTCACTTCCTCAGCCTCTTCAGCGCGCGCTCGAGCTGGCCGGAGAGACCGTTGCGGGCGGCGATCCGGCGGATCTCGCCGATCGTGATCGCGCGGTCGAGCACCTCGACGTCCGAGCCGGCGGCCTTCAGCTCCCGGCGCAGGACGGCGACGGCGACGGCCTGCGCCTTGGCTTCGCGCGCGCGTGCGGCGGCGCCGCGCGTGCTCACCGACGGCGGCGGACCCTTCGGGATCGAGCGAAGGTCCGGCGGCTCCTGCGTCTCGCACGCGACGTCGGGCTTCAGCGGCGGCCGCTCGCGGATCGGCGGCGGGTTGACGCCGACGAGCGGCTCGGCGAGCGTCCCGAACACCCCGTTGCCGAGGTTCAGCGTCTCCGCGCCGCCCGTGCCGAGCACCTTGAAGTACTGGCCGTTGGCGTCGAACGAGCGGCTCTCGCCGGCCAGCCCGGGCAGGAACTTCGCGAGGTCCTGATAGACCGGCCCGTGCGTCGGAAAGGCCTCGTCGACGAGCCTGGAGTCGCCGAACGGGACGAGCACGTTCGCCGTGCAGCTGGCCAGCGCGCGCAGCTCGCCGAGCACGGGCCGCGCCGTGTTCGAGATCTGCGCGAGGGGCGGCGTGGCGCTGCGCAGGTTGCGTGCGAGCGTGCCGAGCTCGCGGCCGGCGACGAGCCCGCGCAGCTGCCTGACGAGCGGCAGCGTGGCATCGACCGTCGGGCCGAGCGAGCGGATGCCGGGCCGCGCGCCGCGCGCGAAGCGGCGCACGTCGGGGAAGGCGGCGGTCAGCGCGTCCAGCGCCGGCGTCGCCGCGCGCAGCGTGCGCGGCAGCTCGCCGACGGCGGCCGCCAGCGCGCGCTCGCGCGCGGCGAGCGCGGCGGCGGTCGCGTTGAAGTCGGCCACCAGCGCGCCCAGCCGCCGCGGCTCGTTGACGGCCCGGGCGACGGCGCCGGTGTCCCCGACGAAGTCGCTGAGGTCGCGCGGGCGCGTGCCGAGCAGCGCCTCGGAGACGATCGCGATGAACTTGTAGGCGGCGGGCTGGTAGGGCAGCGACTCGTTGAACGCGCGCGCGCCGCCCGCCGCGTGCGCCTTGCCGACCTCGGTGAAGACCTCGCGCAGGTCGTTGCGCGTGTCGCTCTTCAGCGCCGACAGCACCTGGTCGAACTGAACCGGATTGGCGGTGCGCCGCACCGACAGCGTGGCGCCGTCGTCGAGCTCCCCGGCGTGCGCGGTGCCGGGGACGAGCTCGACGAAGAAGTTGCCCTCCAGGAAGATCCGCGGGCGGATCTTCGCGGTCGCGTCGGCGTAGATCGGCCGGCCCTCGTCGTGGATCGCCAGCGTGACGGTCGCCGAGCTCGCGCCGGGGCTCGTGTGGGCGACGTTCGTCACCTCGCCGACGTCGACGCCGGCGATCCGCACCGGCGAGCCCTCGTTGATCCCGCTCGTGTCGCGGAAGGCGGCCTTGATCTCGTACGGCTCGTTGACGAGCGGGACGTCCTTGGCGAAGCCGAGGTAGGTCGCCACGACCACGGCGACGATCACGGCGACGCCGACGGCGAAGGCGCTCGGTCCGCGGTCCCTCATGGCGTCACCGGGGGCGCGATGCCGGTCGGCTCCGACGAGAACGACTGACCCTCGGGCACGCGCGGGCGGCCCCTGTAGGTTGGCCCCTGCCGGCCGGGCGTGCGCGCGTCGACGACGATCTTCAGCTCGGGCGGGAAGCCCTGCGCCAGGCGCTCGGGATAGCCGCGCTGGCCCGACTCGCAGTCGGCGTCGCCGTTGGCGTCGACCGCCGCGGCCGGACCCTGGTCGTGCAGCGCCGCGGCGTCGCCGAACAGCGCGTGCTGGACGGGATCGACGTGGCCGCCGTTCGCCGGTCGCGCGGCGCCGAACGTCATCATCGAGTTCTCCTGCTCGATCGGCGCCGACTTGACCTGGATGCGCTGGACGGTGCCGGTCGCGTCCTCGGCGGAGAGGTGGTCGGCGAGGAACGTCCACCAGTACGTGAAGTAGTTGCAGACCGTCTGGTGCGGCCCGGCCCACTGCAGCGTCGGATTCAGCGTCTTCATCGTGTCGGTCAGGCCGGCGATCGTCAGGTCGGTCGTCGGCGACGCGGCCAGCGAGCGCAGGGCACGCAGCGAGCCCTCCAGGTCGCGGGTGAACGCGGGCAGGCGCCGCAGCACGGGCGTGCCGGCGGCGAGCGCGTCGTTGATCGCCGGCACGCTGGCGCGCAGCTCGCGCGACGTGCCGCGGACCTCGTCGGAGATCGCGGCCAGGCGGACGAGCAGCGGGCGCGCGGCGGGCAGCGAGCGGATCGCCTCGTCGAGCGTCGCCGGCGAGCGCGCGAGCGTGTCGCGCAGCGCCTGCGGGTCGCGCGACAGCGCGTCGAACGTGTCGGCCATCGCGGTGAACCCACGCGCGAGCGAGCCGGACACGGGCGCGAGGACGCGCGTGAGGTCGCCCGTCTCGTCGAGCAGCCGCACGAGGCGGTTGTCGGGGTTGGCGAGCGTGCGCATGACCGGCGGCAGGTCGCCCAGCAGCTCGGGCGCCGCGGCGAGCGTGCGGTTCAGGTCGTCGCCGCGGCCCGCCACGGCGGTTCCGAAGTAGTCGAGGTTGCGCTCGACGTTCTTGCGCGTCGGCTCGTCGAACATCGAGAAGAAGTCATCGAGCTCGGGCCCGACGACGTCTCCCGCGGCCGCGATCGTCGCGCCCTCGGGCAGCGCCCTCCCGGAGTCGCCGCGCAGCAGGTCGACGTACTTCAGGCCGAGCGCCGAGCGCGGGCGGATGCGGATCGTCGTGTCCTCGGGCACCGGCGCGGCCGACGTGTCGAGCTTCAGCGTCAGCTGCGCGCCGCGGCCGTTCGGCACCGGCGCGATCCGCGTCACCTGGCCGATCCGGAAGCCGCCCTCGCGGACCTCGTTGCCGACGACGAGCCGCGAGGCGTCGGGCGTGTCGACCTTCAGCTCGAACGCCGGCACGAACGGCAGCCCCTCGTTGGCACGGTAGGCGAGCAGCACCGCCACGACGACGACGAGCACGGTGACCGCCCCGACGAAGACGGGATTGGAGGCGGCGGACGGCGGGCGACGGCCTCTCGTCGGAGGGAGCACTACGGTCCCAGCAGGTAGTCGAGGAGGTTGCGCTGGCCGGCGGCGCGCGCCTCGGAGCGCGCGCTTCGTCGCGGCAGCAGGTCCGGCAGCTCCGGGAGCTTGGGCACGAGCTTGTCGAGCAGCTTCTCGGGGTCGGGCATCAGCGACGGGGGCGGCGGG
>DASZOA010000550.1:0-7456 GCA_035551055.1 Solirubrobacteraceae bacterium | reverse complement strand
GGTCGTCGAGGACATGCGCCAGGCGGCCGACGAGCTGCGCGCCGAGCTCGCCGGCGAGACCGTGACGTTCGTCGTCAACCGCAACATCAACGTCTCCAACGTCTGCATCGTCGGCTGCGCGTTCTGCGGCTTCGGCCAGGGCCGCCGCTCGCCCGACGCCTACGAGCACGACCAGGCCGACTTCGTGCGCCGGATCGACGAGGCCGTCGAGTTCGGCGCGACCGAGATCTGCATGCAGTCGGGCATCCATCCCGACTGGACGATCGAGGACTACGAGGGCTGGCTGGCGCTCGCCCGCCGGACCGCCCCGCAGCTGCACCTGCACGCCTACTCGCCGATGGAGGTCGCGCACATGTGCGACACGAGCGGTCTCGAGCCCGATGCGGTCTTCGAGCGCCTGCGCGCCGCCGGCCTGGACTCGACGCCCGGCACCGCCGCCGAGGTCCTGCACGACGGCGTCCGCGAGCGGATCAGCCCCAACAAGCTCCCGGTCGCGCGCTGGGTGCAGATCATCGAGGCCTCCCACCGCGCCGGCCTGCGCTCGACCGTCACCGTGATGTTCGGTCACGTCGAGGAGCCGTGGGAGCTCGCCGAGCACATGCGCGTCGTGCGCGACCTGCAGGAGCGCACCGGCGGCTTCACCGAGTTCGTGCCGCTGAGCTTCATCCCGTTTCACACGCTGCTGGGGCGCACGCACGGCGTGCAGGAGCTCTCGCGCGAGGAGAACCTCAAGCACACCGCGGCCTTCCGACTCGCGCTCGGCCACAGCATCCCCAACGTGCAGGCCAGCTGGGTGAAGATGGGCCTCGACGCGGCGACCGAGGCACTGCGCTGGGGCGTCAACGACCTCGGCGGGACGCTCATGGAGGAGAACATCAGCCGCCTGGCGGGCAGCTACCACGGCGTGCGGCTCGAGCCCGCCGACCTCGTCGGCGCCGCGCATCGCGCCCGCCGTCCAGCGGCCGAGCGCACGACGCTCTACGAGGTCCGCCGTCATCACCCGCTGCGGCCGGCCGCGACCTGACCGCCGCCGTCCGCGCGGCGGCGCGCGTTCCCGCCGGCCACGGGGCGGCTGTCGCTAACCTCGCCGGATGCCAGAGTCAGACAAGATCACGGCCGAGGGACTTGCCGCACTGCGCGCCGAGATCGAGGAGCTCGAGACGGAGGGCCGCGCGAGCATCGCCCGGCGCATCAGGGCGGCGCGCGATCTCGGTGATCTGAAGGAGAACGCCGAGTATCACATCGCCAAGGAGGACCAGGCGCACCTGGAGACGAGGATCCAGCGCCTGAACCAGCGCCTGCGCGCCGCGCGCGTCGTCGAGGAGGACCGCGATCCGGGCATCGTCGGCTTCGGCTCGAGCGTGGCGGTCGTCGACGAGACCTCCGGCCGGGCGCTCGAGCTGACGCTCGTCGGAGCCACCGAAGCCGACGTCAGGCAGGGGCGCCTGTCGTTCGAGTCGCCGGTCGCGCAGGCGCTCGTCGGAGCCCGCGCGGGCGAGACCGTGGTCGTCGAGACGCCCGGCGGCGACCGCCGCTACAAGGTCGAGCGCGTCGGCTGAGCCCGGGCGGCGCCTGCGCCGAGCGCTACGCGCGTCGCGCGCCCGACCGGCATAGTTCCCCGCCGATGCGACCGCTCGTCCTCCTGTGCCTGTGCGTTCTGGCGGCCGTGGCCGCGGCCTGCGGCACCGGTGCGACGACGAACTGCAAAGCTCCGCCCGACCGCGACCTGCTGCTCGCCATCCGCGAGCATGCCCGCGTCGAGGGCAGGCCGGTCAAGCTGCCGACCTCCACCACGCGCGGCAACGCCGGGCGGTTGACGATCAGCGCGTGCCAGACGTCGTCCACCGAGGCGACCGCGACGCTGACGGTCTTCAGCCTCAGCGACGACTCGACGCGCGACATCCGCCACGGGATGAAGCTCGAGCGCCGCGGCACGACGTGGACGGTGACCGGCGACGCGCACACGCGCCGCTGCCACCGCGGGCGGGGCAACCAGGAGTTCTCCAGCCAGAAGTGCCGCTGACGGCCTGACCGCGCCGGTCGCTCGGCAGTGCCCCGCGAGCCCGACCGGGAGCGTTGCCGCCGAGGCCTCCGGCCGCCGCACGGCTACAGGAACAGATCGTCCGCCGGCGCCCGCACGAGCGCCGCCGCGCCCGGGCCGTCGCCGTCGCTCACGTGCCGCTCGAGCCCGCGCACGAGCACCGCCGGCTCGCGCGTGTCCTTGCCGCGCGTGAGGTCGGCCGCCGCGGCGGCCTCGTCGGCGATCGCGACGATCGTCGCCTCGAGCGTGCGGCCCGCGGCGTCCGGCCGACCGCGCCAGTCCTCGAGCGGGGCCAGGCCGGCGATCCCGATCGCGACGTCGCACTGGCCGACGCGCCAGGCGCGGCCGAACGAGTCGGCGATGACGACCGCGGGCGCGACGCCGGTCAGCTCGCGCAGGCGGCGGCGCAGGGCGCGGGCCGAGCCGTCAGGGTCGGCGGGCAGCAGCACGAGCTCGCCCGCGGCGCCTGCGTTGGAGGCGTCGACGCCGGCGTTGGCGCAGACGAAGCCGCGATGCGTGCGACAGATCAACAGCCCCGGGCGCGAGCGCACGATCGCGCTGCTCTCGCGCAGGATCGTCTCGACGACGCGCGCGTCCTTGCCGTGCTCGGCGGCCAGCGCGACGGCGCGCTCGCCAGGCTGCACGTCGACCAGCGACACCGTGCGACCCTCGGCCTTGGAGACGACCTTGTGCGCGACGACGAGCACGTCGCCGTCGGCCGGCCGGCCCGCCGCGGCGGCGAGCAGCGCGGCGAGGTCGTCGCCGGCGACGACCTCGGGGATGCCCGGCAGCGCGGCGGCGACGATCACGGGCCGGCGGCGGGCGGGCGCTCGTATCCCGCCAGCCGGCTGAGTATCCCGCGCGTGTGCGCTGCGCCGCCGTGGCGGTCGGCGAGCAGCCGGCGCAGCGCGGCGAGGTCGTCGGCGGTGTCGACGTCGAGCAGCAGCGTCGGCACGCTCTCGACCTGGCAGGGGACGCCGGCGGCCGCGGCGGCCTGCTCGTGGCGCGCGCGGCTGCCCGCGCCGAAGGCGGGCTCGATGACGCCGGGCGGGACGAGCACGAGCGCGTTCGTGCCGCTGCCGTGGCGGTCGGGCACGAGCGTCACCGAGCGCCCGAGCAGCGGGCGGTCGAGCAGCTCGGCGAGCTCGCCGGGGTCGAGTGCCGGGCAGTCGCCGGGGACGAGCACGACGCGCGCGGCACCGTGCTCGAGCGCGTGCGCGATCCCGATCAGCGCCGCGGCGCTCTGGCCGTGCTCGGCGCGGTCGGCGAGCACCGTCGCCCCGTAGCCGTAGCCGATCGCCTCGACGGCGGGCTCGGCGGTCACGATCAGCACCTCGTCGATCGCCTTCGTGCGCCGCAGCGCCATCACGACGTCGGTGACCATCGCCTCGGCGAGCGCGCGGCGGGCGCCGGCCGACAGCTCGGGGACGAGGCGCGCCTTCGCGGCCGCGAAGCGCTTGACCGGCAGGATCGCGAACGTCGGCCCGCGCTCGCCGGTCGTCACGACGCCAGCCCCTCCGCGAACGCCAGCGTCTGCGCGGCGAGGCGGTGGCGCTCGCGCGCGTCGCGCATCAGCGTGTCGGTCTGCAGCACGGGCAGGCCGTCGACCGGCTCGTCGGCGACCAGCCCGTCGATCAGCCCGGCGTAGCAGTCGGCGATCGCCTCCGTGCTCGCGTCGCGCCCCGTCCAGCGCAGGAACGCCTCGGTCGGGCCCTTGATCACCTCGCCGCCGACGATCGGGGAGACCGCGACGATCGGGGCCGCGCTGTCGAGCAGTGCCTGACGCATCTCGGGGACCGCCAGTATCGGCCCGATCGAGATGACCGGGTTGGACGGGCCGATCACGATCGCGTTCGCCGCCGCCACCGCCTGGCGCACCTCGGGCGTCGGCCGGGCGCGCTCGATGCCGCGCAGCTCCACGTCCTGCACCCGTCCGGCGCCGCCGGCGCGGATCATGAACTCCTGGAAGGGCAGCCAGCGTCCGTCGGCTCGCACCCAGGTACGTACGCGCTCGTCGCTCATCGGCAGCACGCGGGCGGTGATCGCGAGCGCGGCGCCGAGCTCGGCGAGCGCCTGCGTCAGCCGGCCCCCCTCGGCGAGCCGCCGCGCGCGCTCGAGCCCGATCGCCAGGTCGCGGTCGCCGAGCTGAAACCACACGTCGGCGCCGATCGCGCGCAGCCCCTCCATGACCGCGAACGTGTCGCCGTCCAGCCCCCAGCCGCGCGCGTGGATCCGGTCGGCCAGCCAGAACGTCACGAGGTCGGGGTCGGGACTCACGTAGGCGCCGTAGATCTCGATGTCGTCGGCGGTGTTCGCGACCACCGCCAGCTCGACGTCGACGACGTCGAGCATCCCGCGCGCCAGCTTGGCGCCGCCGCTGCCGCCGGCGAGCATCACGACGCGGCGCGCCATCAGCTCGCCGCCGGCCACAGCTCGGCCGGCAGGCGGGTGATGCGCACGCCCGCGTGCGTCCGGTAGCGCGCGTTGACCGAGATCATCAGCGCGGTCATCGCCTCGGTCACGCGTGCCATCTCCAGCCGCCCGCAGTCGACGCAGCGCAGCCCGTCGATCGCCTCGAGCAGCGCGGCGACGCGACGCTTGCCCGAGCGCCGGTCGCCGCACAGCAGGACGTCCTCGTCGACGGCGCGGTCGAGGTCGCGCAGCACGGCCGCGCTGACCGTGTGCAGCGCGCTGACGACGCTCACGCCGTCGGGCACCATCTCCTGCGCCTGCTGGGCGGCCGATCCCTGCGGGACGCCGAGCGTCCGCGTCGCCCGGCCGCCGATCGCCGCGGCCAGCGGCACGGTCGCGTCGACGACGAGCTGGCCGGCGCGGAGCGCCTCGCGCAGGTTGTGCAGCGTCTCGGCCTGGCTGCGAAACGGCACGGTGAGGATCACGACGTCGCTGCCCGCGGCGGCGGCCTCGTTGGCCAGCCCCGCGACGCGGCCGTCGCCGACCTGCTCGCGCGCGCGGGCCGCCGCCTGCTCGGCGCGCTCGGCGTCGCGCGAGCCGATCGTGACCGCGCAGCCCGCGCGCGCCAGCCGCAGCGCGAGGCCGAAGCCGAGCGCGCCGGAGGCGCCGATGATGGAGACCGGCTCGGGCAAGGGCGACGCGAGCATATCCGCCGCCCGGCTCGGCGCCCGCCATGTACGGCGCGCGGTCAGCGGCCGATGAAGCCGGGCGTCCGGCGCTCGGCGAACGCCAGCGTGCCCTCGCGGAAGTCCTCGCTCGTCGCGCACAGCTCCTGGGCGGCGAGCTCCTGCTCGAGCGTCCCTCTCAGCCCGGGCCGCGCCGCCGCGTTCAGCACGCCCTTGGCGAGCCCGATCGCGAGCGGCGCGCAGGCGAGCAGCTCGGCGCTGAGCTGGTCGGTCGCCGCCTCGAGCGCATCGGCGGCGGCGACGCGGTTGACCAGCCCGATCCGCTCGGCCTCCGTCCCGTCGACGATCTTCGCGCCCATGACGAGCTCCTTCGCGCGGCCGAGGCCGACGAGCGCCGGCAGCCGGGCGCAGCCGCCGAGATCGGGGATCAGCCCGATGCGCGTCTCGACGAGCCCGATGACCGCGTCGGCCGCCATCGTGCGCAGATCGCAGGCCATCGCCAGCTCGGCCGCCCCGCCGAGGCAGGCGCCGTGGATCTGGGCGATCGTCGGCTTGGCCATGTCCTCGCACAGGCCCCAGACCTCGAGGATCGCGCCGCGCCACTCGTGCAGCCGCATCGGCTCGGCGGCGAGCGCGGCGAGCTCGGAGGTGTCCATGCCGCTCGAGAACATCGCGCCCTCGCCGCGCAGGACGACGACGCGCACCGACTCCTCCGCCGCCGCGCCGCGCAGCGCCTCGCCGAGCTTCTCGACGACCGCCGCGCTCAGCGCGTTGCGCTTCTCGGGCCGGTTGAGGACGACGTGGCGGACGCTGCCGCGGTCCTCGACGAGGACGAGGCTCATCGCGCGGACGTCGGTCGGGGCGCGGCGCCGGCGAGGGGCACGCGATGACGCGCGGTCATGGCCACTACTCTAGGCGAGCAGATGGGCGCCCCCACCGCCACCGAGCGCAGCGAGCTCGCCTTCGCCGGCGTCGCCCGCCAGGCCGAGCTCGTCCGCCGCGGCGCGGTCACGCCGCGCGAGCTCGTCGAGACCGCGCTGGAGCGGATCACCGAGCTCGATCCGAAGCTCAACGCCTTCCGCGCGGTCTTCGCCGAGCAGGCGCTGCTCGAGGCCGACCGGGCGGGCGGGCGCGTCGGCGCGGGCGAGGACCAGCCGCTGCTCGGCGTCCCGATCGCGGTCAAGGACGACACGCCGGTCGCCGGGCAGCCGCGCGTGTGCAGCTCGAACGCCCAGGGCGGGCCCGAGCCGGCGGACGCCGAGCTCGTCGCGCGCCTGCGCGCGGCGGGCGCGATCGTCGTCGGGATGACCCGCATGCCGGAGCTGGGCGCGTGGCCGTTCACCGAGACGCTCGCCGGCGGCAGCACGCGCAACCCGTGGGATCTGCAACGCACGCCCGGCGGCTCGAGCGGCGGCTCGGGGGCGGCAGTCGCCGCAGCGCTCGTGCCCGCCGCGACGGGCGCCGACGGCGCCGGCTCGATCCGCATCCCGGCGGCCTGCTGCGGGCTGTTCGGGCTGAAGACGACGCGCGGGCTCGTGTCGACGGCCCCCTACGAGGCGGTGTTCGGCGGCCTGTCGGTGTTCGGCTTCCTCACGCGCGGCGTCGCCGACGCGGCCCTGCTCTACGAGGTCGCGACCGGCCGGCCGTTCGTCGCCGCGGCTGGCCGCAAGCCGCCGCGGCTGCGGATCGCGCTGTCGCACAAGGTCCCGCTCGGCAGCACCGCGCGGCTGGATCCCGCCTGGCGGCGCGCCGCGCAGGAGACGGCAGAGCTGCTGCGCTCGCTCGGCCACGAGGTCGTCGAGCGCGACCCGCCGATCGGGCCGGTCGGGCTGAGCGCCCTCGCCCGCTACCTCGACGGCGTCGCCGCGGAGGCCGCGGCGGTCGATCGCCCGCAGCTGCTCGAGCGGCGCACGCGCGCGCTGGCGCGGCTCGGCCGCGCGGCCGCACGGCCGGCCGCCCGGGCGCGGCGCAACGAGGCGCGCGAGGCCGCGCGCGTCAACGCCATCTTCGACGAGGGCGACGTGGTGCTCGGCCCGACGCTCGCCGGGCCGCCGCTGCCGATCGGGCGCTACGAGGGCCGCGGCGCGGTGTACACGCTCAGCGGCGTCCTGCGCTGGGTGCCGTTCAACGGCGTCTGGAACCACACCGGCAACCCCGCCGCGGCCCTCGTAGCGCCCGATCGGCAGCGGCGGCCCGGCGAGCGTCGGGCCGAGCACCACGTCGACGTCGTCGAAGATCGCGTTGACGCGCGCGGCCTCGCGCGCCTCGTTGCGCCGCGCCCGGGCGGCCGGCCGTGCGGCCGCGCGGCCGAGCCGCG
>DASZOA010000549.1:0-11540 GCA_035551055.1 Solirubrobacteraceae bacterium | reverse complement strand
TGGCGGTTCGTGCCCGTGGCGGGCAAGCGCTTCACCGATACCGGGTCGGGCGCCTGCCGCTGACCTTGGCCGGGCACCGTGACAACATTACCTCTGACAGGAGCAGGGAAGCGACCGCTCGCGCGTGCGACTCGGCGCATGTCGATCATCAAAGGAGCTGAAGGTTGGAGTTGGAGCGAGAGCACGGAATCGAGTCCTACCTCGAGGCGATTCGTGCCCATCGGCTGCTGATCCTCGTCATCGTGCTCGCGACGGTCGCGGGCGCGGTGGGCGTGATCGCCCTGCGTCCGGCGACCTACAGCGCGAGCGCGAAGATCCTCGTGTCGCCGTTGCCGATCGACGACGAGACGTTCCTCGGCCTGCAGGTGGTGCGCGACGCCGGCGATCCGACGCGCACCGTCCAGACGGCGGCGGCGCTCGTCGAGAGCCGCCAGGCGGCGCAGCTGACCGCCAGCCGGCTCGGCCGCGGGTGGACGGCGCAGCGCGTCGAGGACGCCGTCGGCGTCGAGGCCGAGGGTCAGAGCAACCTGCTGGCGGTGACGGCGACGGCGGGCGACCCGCAGCTCGCCGCGCGGATCGCCGACACGTACGCCCAGGCTGCGCTCTTCGTGCGCGCCGAGGCGCTCCGCGATCGCGTCGCGGCGCTGATCGAGCAGCTCACCGCCCGCCGGCGCGCGCTCGCGCCGCGCGATCCCACCTCCGAGGACATCGCCCGGCGCATCAACCAGCTCGAGAGCCTGCGTTCGGGCGACGATCCCACGCTGCAGCTCGCGGCACCCGCCGCGATCCCGCACTCGCCGTCGGATCCGCCGGCATGGCTGCTGATCGTCGCCGCGCTCGTCGGCGGACTGGCGATCGGCAGCACCGTCGCGCTGCTGCGCGAGACGCTGGCGCGGAGCGTTCGCTCCGAGCACGAGTTTCGCAGCACCTATCCGCTGCCGGTGCTCGGCCGCGTGCCCGTCGACCGCAGGGCGAACCGCACCGACCCGCTCGCCGCTCCGGCTCAGGTGAGGCAGGCCTACCGCCTGGTGCTCGCCCAGATCCTCGCGCGCGCGAGCGGCCCGCGGGCCGTCATCGTGACGAGCCCGTCCGGCGCGGACGGAAAGACGACGACGGCGGTCCAGCTCACGCTCGCCGCCGCCGCGAGCGGCATCCGCGTCGTCCTCGTGGACCTCGACGTGCGCCGCGCCGCCGCGGCGGATCTGCTCGGCATCCCGGTCGAGGCCCGGCGGTTGCGCGAGGCGATCGCCGGCGAGCGCGAGCTCGGCGCGCTGCTCGCGGCGTCGCCGCTGGCGCCGTCCGCCCGGGCGCTGGCCGCAACCCCGGCCGGCGGCGCCGACGACGCCGCCCTGCTGGCCCGCCTCCCGCAGCGCCTGCCACCGCTGCTGGACGCGCTCCTCGACGAGTCGGCCGACCTCGTGATCATCGACGCCCCCGCCCTCGACGAGGCCGGCGACGCGCTGAGCTATGCCGTCGACGTCGACGACCTGCTGCTCGTCACGCGGCTGGGTCACACGACGCGGTCGAGCCTCGCGCGGACGCGCGATCTGCTCGAGCACACGAGCGCGCGTCCCAGCGGGGCGATCGTCATCGGCGCGAAGCCCGTGCCGTCGGCGCACCGCGACGGCGAGGTCGACGACCCGGGCGCGCGTGAGCGCCTCGCGCCGGCCGTCGACGGGGTGAGCGCCGCGAGCCGGCGACGTTCGCGAACCTGAAGCCGATGGCCGCGCCGCTGCCGCAGGGGGGTGCGAGACGCTCGGATGCGCTGGCCGGAGCGGTCGCGGCGGCGGGCGTCGTCGCCGCGACCCTGAGCGGCGCGCTCGTCGCCATGGGCGCCGCCGTCGGTCTGGCGAGCATCGTCGCGCTGACCTACGCGCCGCTCGTCCTGCTCAACCTCGGCGTCGCGCTGTGCCTGTGGGTGCCGCTGATCTTCTTCGAGGGACTGCCGGGCGCGAAGAACGTGCCCGAGGCCGGCGTCCTGCTGCTCACGGTCGGGTGGCTTGCGATGCTGCGCGCCGAGCCGCGGATCCGGGAGGTCCTGCGGGCGCACCGGCGCACGCTGTTCGTCATCGCGCTGTTCCTCGCGTGGGCGCTGATCACGCTCGCGTGGGCGCCGGAGCCCGAGCGTGGGCTGGCGCTCATGCCGTCGTTCGTCAACGTCGTCCTGATCTACGTGATCGTGCTGACGGCCCTTGCGACCGTTCGCCAGATCCGCCTGCTCGCGCTCTTCTTCGTGCTCGGCGTCGCCGCGTCCGTGCTGCTCGGCCTCGCCGGCGGAGACGCGCTGGGAGGCGCGTTGTCGACCGAGGGGCGGCTGAACGGCGGCATGAGCGATCCCAACTACCTGGCCGTCGCGATCGTCGCCGCCCTGGCCCTGCTCGGCGGGCTGTTCGCCTCGACCCGGTCGCTGCTCGGGCGCTGGATGATGGGCACCGTGCTCGTCGTCCTGCTGCTCGTCGGCCTGAACGCGACGGGCTCGCGCGGCGGACTGGTCGGCGCGGCCGTCGCGGTGCTCGCGGCGCTCTGGCTGCACCGCCGCAGCCGGATGCGCGTCCTCGCCTTCCTGTGCCTCGCGCTGGCGATCGCCGGGGTGTGGTTCGCGAGCAACCCGGCCGCGCTCGAGCGGATCACCAACGACGAGTACGGCGGCAGCGGACGCTCGGACCTCTGGCAGCTGGCATGGCGCGAGGTCCAGGAGCACCCGATCCACGGCGTGGGGCTGTCCAACTTCGCGGTCGCGGCGGCGCCCTACCTGCGCGAGCCCGGCGTGCTGAAGAGCGTCGACCACGTCGAGCGCCACCAGGAGGCGCACAACCTGTACCTCGGACTGCTGGCGGAGACGGGCATCATCGGCCTGCTGCTCTACCTCGTCATCCCGCTGGGCGCGGTGCGCGCCGCCGTCGTGGCCGGTCACCGCTTCGAAGCGGCCGCCGACCGTCCCGCGGCATCGCTTGCGCGCGGCGTCGCGACCGCGTTGATCGGCGTCCTGGCGGCGGCGGTCTTCCTTCCCGACGCGGCCGACAAGCGCCTCTGGGTGCTGTTCGCGCTCGGTCCGGCGCTGCTCGCCGCCAGCACGAGCGCCCGCGCGCCGGGGCGCACCGACGCGACGCTGCCGGGCAGCGCGCGCTGAGATGCTCCGCCTCCGCCGGCCGTCGCTCGCCGATCGCGACCGGGACGCATCGCGGCGACGGCGCCGGGACGGCGGGCACGATCGCAACCCGCGCGCCTGCGTGCTGGGCGGCGTCGACCTGGTGCGCGCGCTGGGCCTGGCCGCGATCCGCAGCTTCGTCATGGCCGCGCCGACCGATCCGGTGTGCTACTCGCGCCACGTCGACGGGATCCTCGAGCCGATCGACGCGGCGCAGCAGTCCGAGCGCCTGGTGGACAGCCTGCTCGCGTTCGCCCGCGGCCAGCACGAACGGCCGGTGCTGTTCTACGACAACGACTGGGACCTGCTCCTGGTCAGCCGCCACCGCGCGCGGCTGCAGGAGGCCTTTCGCTTCGTCGTCGCGCGCGCGGAGCCCGTCGAGGCGCTCGTCGACAAGGCGCTGTTCCAGGCCCTGGCCCGCGAGCTCGAGCTTCCGGTGCCGCCGGCACAGCGGATGCCGGTCACGGCCGACGCGCGTTCGGTGCGCCATCTTCGCTACCCGATCGTCGCCAAGCCGCTCACGCGCCACGCGTCGACATGGCCCGCGCTCCGGCTGGGAAAGGCCGTGCTGATCGAGCACGAGGAGGCGCTGCGCGCGCTGCAGCACGCCGCGGCCGAGGCGCAGCTCGAGCTGATCGTCCAGGAGTACGTGGCGGGGCCGGAGACGCGGATCGAGAGCTATCACGTCTACGTCGACGACGGGGGCGCGATCGCGGGCGAGTTCACCGGGCGCAAGCTGAGGACCTATCCGATGGCGCACGGCATCAGCACCGCCGTGACGATCACCGACGATCGCGAGGTTCGCGCGCTCGGACGCGAGCTCGTGCGCCGGCTCGATCTGCGCGGCGTGGCGAAGCTCGACTTCAAGCGCGGCGCCGACGACCGGCTGTATCTGCTGGAGGTCAACCCGCGCTTCAACCTCTGGCACCATCCGGGCGCGCTGGCCGGCGTGAACCTGCCGGCGCTCGTCTACGCCGACCTGCTCGGTCGCCGGCGTCCGCCCGTCTCGCCGGCGCGCGCCGGCGTCAGCTGGTGCAACCTCGCCTACGACCCGCGGGCGGCGCGCCAGGCCGGCGTGGGACCGCTCGGCTGGCTCGCCTCGGCGCTGCGCTGCGAGGCGAAGTCGGGCTTTGCCTGGGACGACCCGCTGCCGCTTCCCCGGGCCGTCCTGCGGCGAGCCGGTCAGCGGCTGCGCGCGGGACGGGCGCGGTGAGGCCGGCCGGCGCCGATGATCGGACATGCGGCTAGACCACGGCCGCAGCGTAAGCCGACTGCCGTGCGGGGACGACGGATGCGCCACGATGCGACGGTGCTACGAGCGGCATGGCTGCCGACGGAAGCGCGGGCCCGTGCCTGAATCCGGGCGCCGCGGCACGCTCCCGCGTGCCATCGCCTGGGCGCTCGCCGTCGCCCTGCTGGCGCCGTGCGCCGCACAGGCGCGCGATACGACGGCCCCCAAGCCGCCGAGCCGGCTCACCGCGACCGTCGCCGACGGTCGCGTCGTGCTGCGATGGTCGCGGGCCTCCGACAACGTCCGCGTTCACCGCTACCGCCTGTACAGGCGCGCCGCCGGACGCCGCTGGGCGCGCAGGGCGTTCTCCTCGCGGCGCGCGTCGGCGAGCAGGCGGGCGTCGGTTTCGATCGCACCCGGCGTGCGCCACTTCTTTCGCGTCAAGGCCGTCGACCGTGCCGGCAACCTCAGCCGCGCCTCCAAGCGGGTGAGCGCGAAGCTCGCGCCGGGGCGGGTGGCGGCGCCCGCGGCGAGCTGCGAGCCCGCCGCGCGCTACGGCCCCGGCCACTGGCCAGGCCCGTGCTGGCGGCCGTTCGCCGCGACGAGCCCGTTCAACCGCCCGCTCCCCGACGATCCGCCGCTGGCGGCGAACTCCGCGGCGACGATCAGGCGGCTGCTGTCGTGGGGAGATGCGCAGGACCTGCTGGCCGGACACGCCGACACCGACCACGACTACTACCACCCGGTCTACTACTCGAGCCCCGCCGACCCCGTCTACACCGTGCGCTGCGTGGAGTGGACGAGCTCCTGCGAGGTCGAGGGCGACCGCGTGCGGATCCCCAGCGCCGCGCGCGCCGCCGCCGGCGGCGACGGGCATCTGGCCGTCATCGACCAGGACAGCGGCTGGGAGCACGACTTCTGGCAGGTGCGCTCCAAGCCGGCGGGCGGCGGGACGATCACCGTCAGCCACGGCGGCAAGACCCGCATCGACGGCGACGGACGCGGCTCGAACGCGACCGCGGCCTGGTTCGCGCTCAGCGCCGGCATCATCCGCGCAGCGGAGATGCAGGCCGGGCGCATCGACCACGCCCTGTTCGCGCACATCAAGTGCACCTCGGGCAGCTCGGTCCAGCCCGCCGAGCCCGGCACGAGCGCCGCGCCGTGCTCGAAGTTC
The DNA here is from genome assembly GCA_035551055.1 of Solirubrobacteraceae bacterium. GTDB lineage: Bacteria > Actinomycetota > Thermoleophilia > Solirubrobacterales > Solirubrobacteraceae > CADCVQ01. The sequence continues at coordinate 5,987 of DASZOA010000549.1, read as the reverse complement.
GGGCTCGCCAACACCGACGCGCCGCCGCTCGGGGCCCGCATCCAACTCGACATGAGCGCTGCCGAGATCGACGCCCTGGCGGTCCCGGCGTGGAAGAAGACGATCCTCAGGGCGCTCGCCGCGTACGGGATGATCGTCGGCGACACCGACGGCGGCAACGCCGCCTGGGGCCTCCAGGGCGAGTCGGGCTCCGGCTACACGAGCTTCGGTGCGGCCGACCCGTGGCGGAGCTTCGCCGCGAGCGTCGACGCGCCGCGCTGGGATGGCGCGTACGTCTTCGACATCGCCGCCGGCGTCGACTGGAGGCGCCTGCGCGTCATCGCCCCCTGCGTCTCGGACGGAACCTGCTAGGCGCGCGGGCGACGAGGCCTGCCGCGGCCCGGGCGACACGCGCAAGCGCCGCGAGCGGAACGCCGAAGCGCGCGCAGCCGGCGAGGAAGCCGGCCCCCCACGAGAGGTGCATCGTCGCGAACACGACCGGCAGCGCCGCGGCGTCGGCCGGCTTGCCGTTGGCGGCGGCGCGACCGCTCGCGACGACCACGGCCAGCCCGTACGCGGCGAGCAGCGCGCGTGCCGGGCGCGCCAGCGGCGCGGGAGCGACGACGGCCGCGCCGGCGGCCAGCACGATGCCCGGCGCCAGCACGTGCGACGGACGCATGCTCTCCGGATGCAGGCCACTCGTGCGCGCGCGGAAGCGGCCGTAGCGGAAGTACTGCCGGGCGAGCGCCGACAGCCGGTCGCGCGGCACGTAGCGAGCGGCCATCTGCGGCAGGCAGACGATCCGCCCGCCGGCGGCGCGCACCCGCGCCGCCAGCTCCGCGTCCTCGTTGACGAGCGACCGCTCGTCCCATCCGCCCAGCGCCTCGAGCGTCCGGCGGCGCATGACGCCGGTGAAGCCGGTGTCGGTCTCGATCTCCTCGCTGGCGGGACGCCGGAACGACGCTGCGCCGATGCCCATCCAGGTCGTCAGCGCGAGCGCGACGCGGCGCGACCATGTCCCCTCGCCGTGCGCGAGCGCCGGGCCGGTCGCCCAGGCGGCGTCGCCGCGGCGCAGCCGCGCCACGCCGCAGGCGAGGTAGTCCGGCGGATACAGCGTGTGCGCGTCCATCCGCGCGACGAACTCGCCTCGGGCATGACGCAGCCCGAGGTTGAGCGCGGCGGGGATGTGGCCGGCGGGGTTGTCGAGCACGCGGAAGCGCGCGTCGCGCCGCGCCAGCTCCTCGAGCACGGCGCGGGTGCCGTCCGTCGAGCCGCCGTCGAGCAGCAGGAACTCCAGCGGCCCCTCGAACGACTGCGTCTCGAGCGCGGCGACGACCTCGCCGATCCCCGGGAACTCGTTCAGCACGGGGACGAGAACGGTCAGGCTCGGGCCGTTCAAGCCGCGCCGGCTCGTGCGCTCCGGCGCGCGTCGCCGTGATTCACTGCGGCCACCATGCGGATCGGAATCTACATGGACTTCGTCTACTCGGCGGACGCCTCCGGCGTCTCGACCGACCAGGCTGTCGTGCTGTTCGCGCTGGAGCTCGCCCCGCGGATCGGCGAGGTCGCGCTCATCGGTCGCCTCGCGCCCGAGCCGGGACGGGCGCCGTACCCGGTCGGCGGGCCGCACGTGCGCTTCGTCGCGCTGCCGCACTATCCGACGCTGACCGACCTGGCCCCCCTGCTGCGCGCGATCCGCCGCTCCTGCGCCGTCTTCGCCGCCGAGCTCGACGCCCTCGACGCCGTCTGGCTGTTCACGCCGAGCCCGCTGTCGCTGCTGTTCGCGGCGATCGCCCGCCGGCGCGGGGTCCCGGTGATCTTCGGACTGCGCCAGGACACGCCGCAGTACCTGGCGCACCGGCTGCCCAGCCGCCGCTGGATCTGGGTGCTGCCGCTCGCGCACGCCGTCGATCGCGTGCACCGCGTGCTCGCGTGGCGTGTCCCGACGACGGTCGTCGGTCGCGACCTGGCGCGCAAGTTCGACGCCGGGCGCAAGCGCGTGCTCGAGATGAGCGTGTCGCTCGTGCGCCGGGCCGATCTCGTGACCGTCGAGAGCGCGCGGGCCAAGCCGTGGGACGGCGAGCTGCGGCTGCTCTCGGTCGGCCGCATCGACCCCGAGAAGAACCCGCTGCTGCTCGCCGACGTGCTCGCCGAGCTGCGCTCCCGCGACCCGCGCTGGCGCCTCGACGTCGCCGGCGACGGGCCGCTCGCCGAGGCGCTGCGGCGCCGCGCGGTCGAGCTCGGCGTGGCCGGCGCGCTCGAACTGCACGGCTACGTGCCCAACGGCCCGCAGTTGCAGCAGCTGTACCGGCGCGCCCATGCGCTCGTGCACGTCTCGCTCACCGAGGGCCTTCCGCAGGTGCTCTACGAGGCCCATGCCGCCGGTCTGCCGATCGTCGCCACCGACGTCGGCGGCGTGCGCGGCGCGCTGGCGGCGGGGCGCGCCGGACTGCTCGTGCCGCCGCGCGACGCGCGCGCCGCAGCGGCCGCGCTCGAGCGCCTGCGCGACGACCCGGCCCTGCGCGCCCGCCTCGTCGAGGCGGGACTGGGCAGCGTCGAGCTGCAGACGATCGAGCGCCAGCTCGACAGCGTCACGGCGTTCATCGTCGAGCACGTGGCGCCCCGCTCGGCGCGCGCGCGCGTCCGGCGCCGCCCGCGCGCCCGCCGCGCCGCCGCAGGTCGCAGCCGGGCGCTGATCTACCACGACGTGCGCGAGCATCCGGGCGAGGACCCCGGCGGCTGGCAGGGGCCCGTCGCCGAGCGCTACAAGATCGACCTCGCGAGCTTCGAGGAGCACCTGGACGCGATCGCCGCCACCGGCGCCGAGGTCGGGCTGCTGGGCGCCGACGGCGACGGTCCCGACGTCGCGCTGACGTTCGACGACGGCGGCTCGTCGGCGCTGCTCGCCGCGAGCGCGCTTGAGCGGCGCGGCTGGCGCGGGCACTTCTTCCTCACGACGAGCCGGATCGGGACCGCCGGCTTCCTCGCGCCCGACGGCGTGCGCGCGCTGGCCGAGCGCGGCCATCTCGTCGGCAGCCACTCGCACACGCACCCGATGTACATGGGGCGGCTGCCGGAGTCCGAGATCCTCGAGGAGTGGCAGCGCAGCCGCGACGTCCTCGCCGCGGCGCTCGGCGAGCCGCCCAGCTTCGCGTCGCTGCCCGGCGGCTGGCAGTCCGCGACGGTCGTCCGTGCCGCGGCGCGGGCGGGCTACCGGCTGCTGCTGACGTCCGAGCCCGGCGCGCCGATCGGCCACCTCGGCGAGCTGACGGTGGTTGGGCGCTATCCGATCCACGCCGGCACGCCTGCGCGCCGCGTCGCCGGCTATGCCAGCGGAGGCCCGCTGGCCTGCGGCGGCGCGAGGCTCGAGTGGCAGGCCAAGACCGCGGCGAAGCGGCTGGCGCCCACGCTGTACCGGATCGTGACGCGCGCTCCCGCGGTGCGCCCGTCGCGCGAGGGAAGCTAGCCCGCGGGGAACTTCGGGCTAGCGGCGCGCCGCGCGCGCTCGGCGGCGCCTACAGGAAGCGACCGAGCCGGCCGCGGCGCAGCTCCGGGAAGGCCTCGGACAGCAGCAGCGCGCGGCGGCCGACCGCCAGCACGCCCAGGCCGGCCAGCGCGGTCAGCGCGATCGCGATCGCCAGCCCCGGCGCCAGCACCTCGCGCAGCGCCAGCAGCCCCGCGAGCGACGCGACCACGGTCACCTGGACGCGCAGGTAGTCGGCCGTCAGCAGGCTGATGCCGGCGATCCGCTTCAGCGCCCACAGGTACGGCAGGTTTCGGCCGATCAGCGCCCCGAGGAACGCCGCGGCGGCGCCGGTCGCGCCCGCGATCGGGATCAGGACGAGGTTCAGCGCGATCCCGAAGGCGAGCGCGAGCAGGTCGATCACGACCGTGTAGCGCAGCCGCCGGAACACCTTCAGCGTCGCGCTGTTGGGGCCCGCCGCCGTGTGGACGTAGTAGCCGGCGGCGAGCAGGATCAGCACCACGCCCGAGGACTCGTACTCCGTGCCGAAGAACGTGGTCACGAACTCGGGCGCGAAGACCGTCGTCAGCGCGAAGATCGGGAACGTCAGCACGACGAGCCACATCGTCGTGGCGATGTAGGTCGCGCGCAGGTCGTCGAAGCGCCGCTGCTCGTGCTGGCGCGCGATCGTGGGCAAGAACAGGATCGCGAAGATCGCGAGCGCGAGGTAGTTCAGTCGCGCGGGCGGCAGCACCGCCTGGAACGCCGCGACGTCGCGCTCGCCGACCATGACGCCGAGCGCGATCGTGCTGAAGGCGAGCAGCACGATCCAGAAGACGTTGGTCAGGAACACGGGCAGCGCGAAGCCGACGACCTCGCGCACCGGCCACTCGATCGCGCCGATGCGCCGGCGAAGCGCTCCCCGCAGCGAGCCCCCGGCCAGCGCGCCGTAGAACAGCAGGCCCAGCGCGCTCGTCGACACCCACCCGATCGCGAGAAACTGCGCTCCGCGCTCGGCGGACACGAGCGCGACCGCGACGATCAGCCGCAGCGCCGGCACGATGACGTACTGGCGCAGGAAGATCGCGCGGACGCGGCCCAGCGCGGCGAACAGCGACTGCAACACGAGGTTGACACCGTCCAGCGGCACGAGCAGGACGAGGATCGCCAGCAGCGTCGAGGCGTCCGCGCTGGCGAGCGCGTCGGCGACGCGGTCCTGAGCTCCGACGACGACGAGCACGCAGAGCAGACCGACCCCGGTCACGATCGCCAGGGCGATCAGCACCGAGCCGAGCAGCCGGCCGGCGGCGCGACGCTCCTGGAAGATCGGCACGAAGCGGCCGAGCGTCTCGGGAAGCCCGAGCACGACGACCGTCGACATCAGCGACGCGACGGCGAGCGCGTACGAGAAGGCGCCGTAGTCGGCCTTGGTCAGGTAGCGCACGATGATCACGTGCACGGCGAAGTCCACGCCGAGCGCCACCAGGCGACCGGCCAGCAGGGCGGTGCTGCCGCGCAGGTGGCGGGAGGTCGCGTCCGAGGAGTCGGAGGATCCCTCGGGCGCCTCGGTGGCCGTCATCGCGCAGCGAGCACGGCGAGCGGCGCGGCGACGTTGTCCTCGAGCCAGCGCGGGCGCGCGAGCTTGTCGGGGCAGTCGCGCAGATCATGGGCGACGCGCTGCAGCCACCAGCCCAGCACGAGCGCCTCGAGCAGCTCCGGCTCGGCGGGGATCCCGGTCGCCGCGCAGTAGCGGCGGATCGGCTCGTCGCCGGAGCGTCGCGCAAGCGGCAGCAGCACCCGCTCGAGCCGCGGGCCCGGTGTCAGGCGCCTCGTCCCCGGATCGCTCACGCCGCGCAGGTCGAGCAGATCGAGCAGCGGCAGGCGCCCGGCGGCCGCGTCGTCCCAGTCGATCACCGCGGTCAGCCGCTGCGAGCGCACGAGCAGGTTCTGCGGCCAGAAGTCGCCGTGCGCCCAGCCCAGCGGAACGGCGGCGAGCCGCTCGGCGAGCCCGTCCGCCAGCCGCTGCAGGCGCTCCAGCCCGCGCGCCTCGAGCGCCGGCGCGACGAGGCGGACGTCGTCGGCGACGATCGCCCGCACGCCGTCGGCGTCCGGCGCCGGGTGGCCGTCCGCGGCGTGCAGCGCGACGAGGAACTCGAGGCAGTCGTCCCACAGCGCGCCGGTCATGCGGCGCGGATGGCGCCCCGCCGCCTCGGCCTCGAGCGCGTAGCGCACGCCGCCGACCGCCCCGACCGCGAGCGGCGCCACGACGCGCTCGCGGACCGCGGGCGCGACGGCCGGGGCCGACAGCAGCCGGGTCGACGCCGCGGCCGACTCGATCAGCGCGCCGGAGCTGCCGCCGGCGACGCGCAGCAGGAAGCGCTGCTGCCGGCGGTCGTCGGCGACGCGCGCGAGCAGCTTGCCGCTGTCGGTCATCGTCGCGGAGACGACGTGCAGCGAGCGGCCGGTCGCCGCCGACGCGCCGGCGAGCGCCTCGTCGAGCCGCGTCCTACCGCGCTCGCCGCGCGGGCCGCTGACGACCGCGCCG
>DASZOA010000548.1:0-6515 GCA_035551055.1 Solirubrobacteraceae bacterium | reverse complement strand
GCGCGGGCGCGCTCAGATGGAGCGGGTCGGTCCGGCCCGGCACCGAGACGCTGCTCGCCGATCAGGGGGCGCGCTGCTTCGGCGCCGACGGCAGGCCGGCGGCGTCGTCGGGCTGCGACGTCTTCGCGCTCGACGTGGCGGTGCCGCCGAACTTCTACTCCGACCACCCCGGCGCGGTGAGCATCGCGGCGCGGCGCTTCGGCCCGCTCGCCGCCCTCGCCCGCTACGTCTACCGCCGCAACGGCGCCGGCACGCGGGGCGAGTTCGTCGCCGGCGACGGCGAGGCGCTCGGCGCCGACGAGGGCGTCGGGATCGACAAGGCCGCAGGCCCCTACTACGTCGTGCTCACGCCGTACACGACGATCGGCGCGCAGTCCTACGAGGCGAGCGCGGTGCTCGTCACCCGCCAGGGGCCCTCGCTCGCCGAGCTCGAGCGCGCCGCCCCGCCGGGCGTGGAGAACTTCCGCGCGTCGCGCGACCGCTACACCTCGCACTCCGAGCCGACGATCGCGATGGACCCGCTCGACCACGACCACCTGATCGCCGGCTCGAAGATGTACGAGAACAACGACAAGTACCTCTTCAAGGTCGGGACGTACGAGTCGAGGGACGGCGGTCGCACGTGGGAGGACCAGGGCCACCTGCCGGGCTACTGCCAGGCGCCGGGCCAGTGCGATCCCAACAACGAGGCCGCCTACCGCACGACCTCCGACCCGTCGATCGCCTTCGACGACGAGGGCAACGCGTACGCCAACCTGCTCGACGCGCCGGGCGGGACGTTCGCCTTCCACGGCTGGAACATGACCGTCCACGTCAAGCGCCCCGGCCGGCCGTGGAGCGGCCCGACGACCGTCCACGACAACCGCGTCAACCCGCTGACGACGCGGCTGTTCCTCGACGACAAGAACTGGATCGCGGTCGACAACGTCACCGACGTCAACGGCGGGCCGAACCGGCGCAACGACGGCAAGATCGGCACGATGTACATCTGCTGGAGCTTCGACGCTCTGCCTGTCGTCCAGCAGATCGTCGTCATGCGCTCGCTCGACGGCGGCAGGACGTGGGGCGGGATCAGGCCGGGCGACAACCTCCCGTTCCCGGTCAGCCAGAAGACGCTGATCTCGGGGATCGGCTGCCACATCGCGATCGGGCCCCGGGGCGAGGTCTACGCGACCTGGTACGACAACCAGCTCAGGGCGCTCATGCAGGCGAAGTCGACGAACCGCGGGCGGCTGTGGACCCCGGCGGTGCCGATCGCCGGGATCGCCGGCGTCAACGCGCCGTTCCCCGGCGAGGCGTTTCGCAACCTCTCGATCCCGACGACCGCCGTCGACTCGCTGGGGACGGTCTACGTCGCGGTCGCCTCGCACAATGCCGCCGGCAACCCGCTGCTGGGCAACCTCTTCGCGCTGGGCCGGCAGATCAAGCGCGGCGCGCTGTCGGTCGAGGAGCTGCGCAAGCTGGTCACGGCGAAGAAGGCCAACGACCTCGCCGGCGTCGACTACAACGCCGGCGGCGATGGGCCCGGGCCGCTGTCGGGCTCGGACATCGTCCTGTTCAAGTCGACGAACGGCGGGCGCTCCTACACCGGTCCGGTGCGCGTCAACCAGGACCCCCGCAACGGCGACGCCGACCAGTTCCAGCCGTGGATGGCGGTGACCGAGTCCGGCCAGGTCAACGTCATGTTCTTCGACCGCCGCAACGACCCCGCCAACTACTTCATCGACACCTACCTCGCGCGCTCCGAGGACGGCGGGCGGACGTTCACCGATCGGCGCGTCTCGCAGCGGATGTGGGACCCGGCGGTCAACGCGCCGACCTCCGTCTCGGGCAAGTTCATCGGCGACTACCAGGGCCTCGTCGCCGACGACGAGGTCGCGATCCCGTTCTGGAACGACACCCAGCTCGCCGCGCTGGCGCCCACCGACAAGGAGCACTCGCCCTACCAGGAGGTGTTCGCCGCGCGCGTGCCCAACGGCACGCCGCCGGCGGCGCCGGTCAGGTCGCGCTGCCTCCCGCCGCGCCTCGAGGTCTCGCGCGACGCGATCGGGCGCCTGCGGCTGGGCGCGACGCGCGAGCGCGTCGGCGCCCGCTTCGGCCCGCCGGGACGCACCGTCCGCGGCGTGCTGCGCTACTGCGTCACCGGCGGCGGCAAGGTGTCGGTCGCGTTCTCGCGCCGGGGACGGGTGCAGCTGGCGGCGACGACGGCGAAGGGCCATCGGCGCGGGCGGATCGGCAGGGGCGCGACCGAGCGGGCGCTCGAGCGGCGCTTCGGCCGGAGCCTGCGCAGCGCCGGCAGCGGTCTGCGGCGGATCGCTCGCGGCCCGTCGCGGCGGCTCGTCTTCGGCGTGCGGCGCGGGCGGGTCACGTTCGTCGCGGTCGCCGACCGCGCGCTGATCGCCGACCGACGGGCGCTACGGCGCCAGCTGCGCCGCGCCGGCCTCGTGCGCCGGCGCTGACCGCGCCCGCCGCGTTCTGGCTGATGGGCCACTCGCTACCGCAGTGTCGCAGCCGCCACCGTCGCCGGCGCTGAGCGCCCCGACTACCGTGTAGGGCCGCGTGCCCGGTCGCCTGCCCAGCCTGAAGGTCGTGCTCATCGTGCTCGCGCCCTGCCTGCTCGTGCTCGGGATCTGGCTCGGCGCACACCCGCGCTTCCTGCCCGGGCCGGTCGCCGACGTGCTCGCCGGTCCCGAGGACCGCCGCGCCACGCTGCAGGCGCTGGACGCGATCCACGACAGGTACTACCGCCATGTCGACCGCGGCGAGCTCTCCGATGCCGCGATCGCCGGCGCCGTCGAGGACCTCGACGACCGCTTCTCGGCCTACTTCTCGGCGAAGGAGTACGGCACCTTCCAGCAGGCCCTCAACAACGAGTTCTCCGGCATCGGGACGACCGTGCGCGGCGTGAAGGACGGACTGCGGATCCTGACCGTCTATCCCGACTCGCCGGCGAAGCGGGCCGGCCTGCGCTCCGGCGACGTCATCACGCGCGCCGCCGGGCACAAGCTCGCGGGGCTCACCGAGGACGCCGCGGTCGCCTTCGTCAAGGGCCCGGAGGGCACGAGCGTGACGCTGACGATCCGCCGCGGCGAGCGCATGCTGACCAGGCGCGTGACGCGCGCGCGCATCAGCGTGCCGGTCGCGCGCTCGAGGATCGTCGACGCCGACGGCGCGCGCGTCGCGCACATCGAGCTGTCGACGTTCGGGCCGCGCACCGCTCACGGCGAGATGAACGAGGCCATCCGCCGCGCCAAGCGCCGCCGCGCGAAGGGGATCGTCTTGGACCTGCGCGACAACACCGGCGGCCTGGTCACCGAGGCGCAGCTCATCGCGAGCATGTTCCTCGCGGACGGCACGATCGTCACCACGCGCGGCCGCGCCGTCCCCGAGCGCCGGCTCGAGGCGGTCGGCCAGCCGGTCGCGGGCAGGCTTGCGACGGTCGTCCTCGTCAACAAGGGAACCGCCTCGGCGGCGGAGATCGTCGCCGGCGCGCTGCGGGACCGCGAGCGCGCCAAGCTCGTCGGCGTGCCGACGTTCGGCAAGGGCGTCTTTCAGGAGATCTTGCCGCTTCCCAACGGCGGCGCGCTGGACATCACCGTCGGGCAGTACTTCCTGCCCAGCGGGCGCAACCTCGGCGGCCCCGGCACGAAGTCCGGCGCGGGGCTGAAGCCCGACGTGCGCGCCGAGGACAACCCCGACACCAAACCCGACGAGGCGCTCGACCGGGCGCTCGACGTCCTCGCCGGCGAGCTGTGAGCCGCCGCCAGGCGCCGGGGAGGGCAGGGCGCCGCGGCGCGCCGGCGCAGGGCGACGGCGCGGGGCGCGACGGCGGGCGCGACAGGACGAGCGGCGAGGGGATCGTCGCGACCGTGGGCAAGCGCGGGCGCTTTCTCGTCGCCGAGCCGTTCTTCGAGCCCGGCGCACGGATGGTGCTCGACCGCGACACGCGCGCGAAGGTCGGCGAGCTCGTCCTCGTGCGGCCGGCGACGCGCGCCGGCGGTCACGCGAGGATCGTGCGTGGCCTCGGCCGCCCCGACGTCGCCGCCGACGTGCTCGAGGCGCTCATGCTCGATCGCGGTCTGCGCCGGCGCTTCGATCCGGCGGTCGAGCGCGCGGCCAGGAAGGCTCGCGACGCGGGGCCGGACCGCGAGGTGGTCCGCCGCGATCTCACGGCGCTTGCGACGTTCACGATCGACCCGGTGACCGCGCGCGACTTCGACGACGCGATCTCGGCCGAGCGGCTTGCGGACGGGCGGACGCGGATCTGGGTGCACATCGCCGACGTCAGCGCCTACGTGCGACCGGGCTCGCTGATCGACCGCGAGGCCGCGCGGCGCGGCACGAGCGTCTACGTGCCCGGCCGCGTTGAGCCGATGCTGCCCGAGCCGCTCTCGAACGAGGCGTGCTCGCTCGTGCCGCTGCAGGAGCGCGCGGGGGTCACGGTCGAGCTCGACTTCGAGGGCGCCGCCGTCCGGCGCGCGGCGTTCTACCGCTCGACGATCCGCTCGGACGCGCGGCTGGACTACGACCAGGTCGACCGCGTCTTCGCGGGGGAGGAGGAGCCGCTCGCGCCGTGGGCGGCGCCGCTTGGCGCCGCGCGCGCGGTGGCCGCCGCGCTGCACGAGCGGCGACTGCAGCAGGACGCGCTCGAGCTCGAGACGAGCGAGCCGGAGTTTCGCTTCGATCGCGGCGGCCACGTGGCCGAGTCGCGGCCCAGCGCGCAGACCGAGTCGCACCGGCTCATCGAGCACCTCATGATCGCGGCGAACGAGCAGGTCGCGCGGCTGCTCGCCGAGCGGGGCGTCCCGACGCTGTACCGCGTCCACGAGAGGCCCGACGGCGAGAAGGCGCTGCGGCTCGTCGAGCAGCTCGCGTCGCTCGACGTCGCGACGCCGGCCGCCCGAGAGCACATGACGCCGTCGGAGGCGGCGGAGGTGATCGCAGCGTGCTCGCGCTTGGTCGCGCAGCACGTCGCCCGCACCGGGCACGGCCGCGACGCGCTGACGTTCCTCGTGCTGCGCGCGCTCAAGCAGGCCTACTACGGCCCGAAGAACCTCGGCCACGCCGGGCTCGGGCTGACGCACTACGCGCACTTCACGTCGCCGATCCGCCGCTACCCCGACCTCGTCGCGCACCGCGCGCTGCTGTCGGCGGTCGGGGCGGGGGAGGAGGCCCCGCGCTCCTCCGAGCTCGAGGAGACCGGCGCCTGGTCCTCGGCGCGCGAGCGCGACGCGATGGCGATCGAGCGGATGGCCGACCGCGTCGCGCGGGCGTTCCTGCTCGAGCGCGAGCTGTTCGAGGGCGGCTTCGACCGGGAGTTCGACGGGGAGGTGACGGGCGTCATCGGCGCCGGCGCGTTCGTCCGCTTCGGCGACGGTCACGAGGGGCTGCTGCCCGTGCGGCGCCTGCGCGGCGACTGGTGGGAGCTCAACGAGGAGGGAACGATCCTGACCGGCGAGCGCACCGGCCGGACGATCCGGCTCGGCGATCCGGTCCGCGTCCGCGTCGAGCGCGTCGAGGCCGCCCGCGGGCGCGTCGATCTCGTGCCGGTCGACGAGTCCGACGGCGCCGGCGGCCGATAGACGAGCGCGGTGGTGGCGCGTCACGACCGACACTCGCCAGGCGAGCGCACCTGACACGCCGCTTCCCACGTCTCGCGCTGGCGGTCATCGCCGTCGGCCACGTCACGCCGGCGGCGCGGGCCAGACGGTCTCGTGCAGATCCTCCAGCGCGCGGCGCAGCGCCTGCGCGCGACGCGGCCCCAGGCGCTGGCACCAGTCGCGCTCGATGCCGGCGATGATCCGCCCGCCCTCGGCCGCCGCGGCGCTGCCGCGCGGGGTCAGCCGCACGAGCTTCGCGCGCCCGTCGGCCGGGTCGGGCAGACGCGCGGCGTACCCAAGCCGCACGAGGTCGTCGACGGCGGCGAGCACGGTCGGCTTCGTGAGGCCGGCGCGCTGCGCGATCGCCGTCAGGCGCGAGCCGCCGGGCTCCGCGTACTGCAGGACGCATCCATGGGCGGGACGGATGTCCCGGAACCCCGCGGCGGCAAGCTCGTCGTGCAGGCGCGCGACCAGCGCCTCGAACGGGTGCTTGAGGAGCTGGGCCAGGTTGAGCTCGGGGGTTGATTTGCTCACGACAGCTAATTAGTATGCCAAACTAACATGAGGATTCGAAGGGAGACGGCCGGCATGATCTCGACGCGGTTCACGGAGCTGGTGGGCTGCTCGGTCCCGGTGCAGCAGGCGCCCAACGGCGAGCTCGCACGCAACCCGGACCTGGCGATCGCGGTCGCGCGCGCCGGAGGCCACGGCATGCTGGCGGCGATCACGACCGCCCTCCCCGAGCTCGAGGCGGCGCTCGACGAGCTGGTCGCGTCGGCGGGCCGCGCGTGGGGCGTCAACGTCATCGTGCCGATGACGCCGCGCGAGTCCGTCGAGCTCGCAGCCGAGCGGGCGCCGCTCGTGGACTGCCACCAGGGCGACCCGGATCCCGCCCTCGTCGAGCTCGTGCACGGC
>DASZOA010000547.1:0-9384 GCA_035551055.1 Solirubrobacteraceae bacterium | reverse complement strand
CGCCGCGTTCGGCGGCGGCTTCGTGTGGGGCGCGGGCATCGTGAAGTGGAAGGAGCACGTCCATGCCGGTGCCTGACGGCGGCGTCGCGCTCGTGACCGGCGGCGGCCGCGGCATCGGCAAGGCGATCGCCGAGCGACTCGCCGACGACGGCCTGCGCGTCGTGACGCTCGGGCGCACGAGCGGCGACGTCCACGCGGACGTCGGCGATCCGGCCTCCGTCGAGCGGGCCTTCGGCGAGATCCACGAGCGCTTCGGCCCCGTCCTCGTACTCGTCAACAACGCGGGCGAGCGTCAGGACGGCCTCGCGATCCGCATGAAGCCCGACCAGTGGGAGTCGGTCATCGACACGAACCTCAACGGCGCCTTCCACTGCACGCGCCGCGCGCTGGACGACATGCTCACCGCGCGCTGGGGACGGATCGTGAACATCTCGTCGGTCGTCGCCGAGCGCGCCAATCCGGGGCAGGCCAACTACGCCGCCGCGAAGGCCGGGATGCTGTCGCTCACGCGCACGATCGCGCGCGAGATGGCCCGCAAGGGCATCACCTGCAACGCCGTGACGCCGGGCGTCATCGAGACCGACATGACGACCGACGTGGCGGACACGCTGCTGGCCGGGGTACCCGCCGGCCGGATCGGACGGCCCGACGAGGTCGCACACGCCGTCTCCTTCCTCTGTTCGGACGGAGCGGCCTATGTCAACGGGGCCACGCTCGCCGTCGACGGCGGGCTGGCCGCATAACGCGAGGGGAATGAACCGCATGGCTCTATCAGAGAACGAGATCCTCGAGGAGATCCGCGACCAGCTCGAGGCGATCAAGGTCCCCGGTGCGCGCGAGGCGACGCCCGAGAACACGTGGGCCGAGCTCGACGTCGACTCGCTCGACCTCGTCGAGCTCGTCAAGGCGCTCGAGGACCGCTTCGACATCACGATCTCCGACGACGACCTCAAGCCGATCGAGTCGGTCGGCGACGCGATCGCGCTGACCAAGCGCCTCGCCGAGGCCGAGGAGGGGGCGCCTGCATGAGCGAACACGCGTCCCCCCAGGTCGAGATCGCCATCACCGGACGCGGGGTCGTCTCGTCGATCGGCGAGGGGGCGGACGCGTTCGTCGACGCGCTGCTCGAGCGCCGCTCGGGCGTCGTCGACGGCCTTGCTCCCTGCTCCGAGTTCGATCCCGAGGCCGCGATGGGCGCGAAGGTCGCGCGCCGCAGCGACCGCTACTCCCAGCTCGGGTTCGCCGCCGCGATGCAGGCCGCCGAGGAGGCCGGCCTACCGGGCGACGTCGACCTCGAGCGCCTGGCGATCCTCGTCGGCACCGGCGTCGGCGGGCTCATCACGCTCGAGGGGGAGTGCCGCAAGTTCGTCGACGGCGGCGACCGCGCGGTCTCGCCGCACTTCGTGACGATGATGATGCCCAATGCGGCCGCCGGCGCGATCGCGATGGAGCTCGGCGCGCACGGTCCGGGCTTCAGCGTCTCGTCGGCCTGCGCGACGGGCAGCCACGCGATCGGCGAGGCCAAGCGGATGCTCGAGCGCGGCGAGGCCGACATCGTGGTCGCCGGGGGCACGGAGGCCGCGATCACGCCGCTGTGCGTGGCGGCGTTCAAGCGGATGGGGGCGCTGTCGCGCGAGGGCATGTCGCGGCCGTTCGACGCGCGCCGCGACGGCTTCGTGCTCGGCGAGGGCGCGGCCGTGATCGTCATGGAGCGCGCCGAGCACGCGCGCGCGCGGGCAGCGCGGATCCTCGGCTACGTCGCCGGCTACGGCGCTTCCAACGATGCCTTCCACATGACCCAGCCCGACAAGGAGGGCAAGGGCGCCGAGAAGGCCATGCGCGCCGCGCTCGCCGACGCCGGCGCAGCGCCGCAGGACATCGGGTACATCAACGCGCACGGCACGTCGACGCCGTTCAACGACAAGATCGAGACGCGCGCGATCCACAACGTGTTCAACGGCGGCTCGCCGCCGGTGTCGAGCACGAAGTCGGCGATCGGCCACCTGCTCGGGGCGGCCGGTGCGGTCGAGGCGATCGCGACGCTCGGGGCGCTGCAGCGCGGCGTACTGCCGCCGACGCTGAACTTCGAGCACCCCGATCCCGAATGCGATCTCGACTACGTGCCCGACGGGCCGCGCGAGGCGCCGGACATCGAGCTGGCGCTCTCGAACTCGTTCGGCTTCGGGGGCCAGAACGCGTGTCTGGCGTTCCGGAAGGCGCCGTGACACCGCCGGCCAGCGCGCCCGCGGCGGGCGCGGCGACGAGCGACGGCGCGCAGCCCGCCGCCGCCGTCGACGTCGTAGCCGAGCCGCCGGCCCCGGCGCGCGAGCGGATCGAGCTGCTCTGCGACCCGGGCTCGTTTCACCCGATCCGCAGTGAGTCGGGCGACGGCGTGCTGTCCGGTGCCGGGCGCGTCGGCGGCCGGCCGGTCTACGTCTGGGCGCAGAACGTCAAGCACAAGGGCGGCTCGCTCGGCCAGAAGGGCGGAGAGACCATCTGCTCGACGATCGCGGCCGCCGAGAAGGCATGTGCGCCGGTCGTCGGCTTCCTGCACTCCGGCGGCGCGCGGCTGCAGGAGGGCGTCGCCGCGCTCGGCGCGTACGCGTCGATCTTCCGGGCGACATCGCGCGCCCAGGTGCCGCAGATCAGCGTCATCTGCGGTCCGTGCGCGGGCGGAGCGGCCTACTCGCCGTCGCTCGGCACGCTCGTGATGATGGTCGGCGACGACGCGCAGATGTTCCTCACGGGCCCGCGCGTGATCGCGCGGGTGACGCGTGAGTCCGTCACGGCCGCCGACCTCGGCGGACCGCGCGTGCATCGCAAGACCGGCGTCTCGCACGTCGAGGCCGACGACGACGTCCATGCAGCCGACCTCATCCGGCAGACGCTGTCGTACTTCCCGGGGACGATCGGCGGTCCGCTGCCGAGCCGGGAGCCCGTCGACGCGCCGGCCGGCGACCCGTCGGCGAGCGTGCCGACCAACCAGCGCAAGGTCTACGACGTGCGCGACGTCGCGCGCCACCTGCTCGACGGCGGCGAGTTCCTCGAGCTCAGCAGGCGCTACGCGAAGAACATGGTCGTCGGCTTCGGCCACATCGAGGGCCATCCGGTCGGGGTGATCGCCAACCAGCCGCGCTACCTCGGCGGGGTCCTGGACGCCGCGTCCTCCGACAAGGGCGCGTGGTTCGTGAACATGTGCGACCGGTACGGCATCCCGCTGGTGGTGCTCTCCGACACTCCCGGCTACCGCCCCGGCGTGCGCCAGGAGCGCGAGGCGGTGCTGCGCCGGGGCGCCGCGCTCCTGCGCGCGTTCGCGGTCGCCGAGGTCCCGCGCGTGACGGTGACGCTCCGTCAGGCGTACGGTGGTGCCTACATCGTCATGAACTGCCGCGATCTCGGACACGACCTCTGCCTCGCCTGGCCCAACGCGCGCATCGGCGTGATGGGCGCCACCCAGGCGATCGAGATCGTCAAGCGGCGCGAGCTCGAGGCCGGGAGCGACGCGGGCGAGCTCGCCGCCGCCTACGAGGAGGAGCACCTGCCGGTCGCGATCGCCGCGCGCGCGGGGTTCATCGACGAGATCGTCGCCCCGACCAAGACCCGTGAGCGGATCGCTGCCCACTTCCAAGCACGTCGATAACCCTCCGGCCGAGGCCTCCGGGACGCTCGCGCCGCGCAACGCGACCGAGGACGCGATCCTCGAGGCCGCGCGCGAGCTGCTGAGCGAGAGCGCGCACGAGCAGGTCACGATCGACACGATCGCGCGACGGGCG
The DNA here is from genome assembly GCA_035551055.1 of Solirubrobacteraceae bacterium. Lineage (GTDB taxonomy): Bacteria > Actinomycetota > Thermoleophilia > Solirubrobacterales > Solirubrobacteraceae > CADCVQ01. Next base: position 5,611 of record DASZOA010000547.1, on the reverse strand, counting down.
TTCGTCAGCCGCACGACGGTCTACTTCTACTTCGAGAACAAGCGTGCGGTCATGGACCGCCTCATCCAGCAGGCGTTCGCCGACATGGACCAGGCCGCGTCGCCGTACTTCGAAGGCGCCGGCGACCCGCGGATGGAGCTCGCGCTCGCCCTGGCCCGCTTCGTCGCCGTCGTCAATCGCAACGGCCCGATCCTCATTCTGGCCGCGCACCTGTACGGCGAGGACGAGCACATGCCCTCGCAGTGGGAGCCGTACGTCAACCGCTTCGTCGCCGGCGCCGAGGCGCGGATCGCGCGCGACCAGCTGCGCGGGCTCGCGCCCGACGACATCCCCGCGCGGGTGGCCGCGCAGGCGCTCTGCGCGATGGTCGAGCGCCACCTGACGATCGAGGTCATCCGCCACGGGCGCGACATGCGCGAGGCGGTTCGCCAGCTGACCGAGCTGTGGTTTCGCGCCGTCTATGCCGGCGGCGGCAAGGCGCCCGGCTAATCGGACGGCGGCGAGGGCGGTGCGCCCATCGCGTGAAAGCCGCCGTCGACGTGCGTGATCTCGCCGGTGATGCCGCGCGACAGCGGCGACAGCAGAAACACGATCGCGTCGGCGGTGGGGGTCGCATCGGCGCTGTCCCAGTGCAGCGGCGCCTGCGTGTTCCAGACGTCGGCGAGCTCGCTGAAGCCGGGGATCGACTTGGCGGCCATCGTGCCGATCGGGCCGGCCGAGACGAGGTTGCAGCGGATCCCGCGCGGCCCGAGGTCGCGCGCGAGGTAGCGGTTGACCGCCTCCAGCGCCGCCTTGGCGACGCCCATCCAGTCGTAGACCGGCCAGGCGACCTGGGCGTCGAAGTCCAGGCCGACGATCGCCGGCGAGTCGCCGCGCTCGAGCAGCGGCAGCAGCGCGACGGCCAGCGACTTCAGCGAGTAGGCGCTCGTCGCGAACGCGATCTGCGCGCTCTCGACGGGGGTGTTGAGGAAGTTGTTGCCGAGCGCGTCCTCGGGCGCGAAGGCGATCGCGTGCAGCACGCCGTCGAGGCTGCCCCAGCGCCCGTCGAGATCCTGCACGACGGCGGCCAGCTGCTCGGCGTCGTTGACGTCGAGCTCGAGCACGTCGGGCGGCGGGTCGCCGAGGCGCTTGGCGATCCGCTGGGTGATCCGCATCCCGCGGCCGAAGCCGGTCAGCACGATCTCCGCGCCCTCCTCCTGGGCGCGCTGGGCGACCGCGAAGGCGATCGAGCCCTCGGTCAGCACTCCGGTGATGAGCAGCCTGCGGCCCTCGAGCAGCATCGGGGCGGACCCTAGCGAGATCCGGCGCCGCGGCTCGGGCTCGCGGCGCGGTCCCGGCCGCCCGCGACGCCACCGTGCAAGCGGCGCCCACGCGCCCCCGACGCAGCTACCGCCCGAACCGCACGAAGTCCGCGAACTCCGACCACGTCGACGACGCGCGCCAGCCGGCCTCGCCGGCGGCGTGGCGGAAGCGGTCGGCCCACAGCGGCTCCCAGCCGCGCCAGCGCGCGAGCCCGACGAGCAGCGCGGCGATCGCGAGCAGGCCCGCGAGGATGGCGAGCGCGAGGATCGGAAACGGCGGCTCGGTCGCCGGCTCGCTGGCGCGGGCGGCGATGCCGATCGCGTCGCGCGCGGCGACCGCCGGCGCCGCCGTCGGCTCGGCGCTCGGGGTCGGCGGCGGCTGGGCGGCGGCGGTCGCACCGGGCGACGCGACGCCGGCCGCGGGCGCCTGGCTCGTGCTCGCGGGCGGCGGCGCGGCCGTCCCGCCCCCCGCCGCGGGCGGCGGCGGCGCAGGCGCCCCCGACGACGACGAGCCGCCCCTGCTGCATTCGCCACGCGCGCGGCGCGCGAGCGCGTCGTCGAGCGCCGCGATGAAGCCGGCGTCGTAGGCGTTGACGTCGTTGGGGATGACGTCGCGCAGCTGCTGCAGCTGGCGCTGCGTGTACCGGCAGGGGTCGAGCTTCGAGTCCTCGACGTAGTCCTTGAAGATCGTCGTCAGCAGGTCCGCCTGCGCCGGCGCGGCCAGCGCGAGGCTCGCGGCAAGCGCGAGCACGAAGGGCATGATGCGCCGCGTCACGACCCCTCACGCTAGCATCGGCGGCCGCTAGCCATGGCCGTCACGACCCCCGCTCCAGGCTCGCGGGTCGCCACGCGCGTGGACGTGCGCCGCGCCCCGATCCGCACGCCGCGATCGGGCGCCGCGCTGCTCGTCGCCCTGCTGGCGGTCTGCGCGTACGCCGTCTTCGCGCACGGCGCGGTCGGCCTCCCGGAGGAGCCCCGTCTGCAGATCGCGATCGCGCTCGTCGGCGTCGGCGCGGCCGTCGGCCTGCTGCTGACGCGCACGCTGTCGCTGCGCGCGCCGGCCGAGGCGTGGGTGGGGATCGGGCTGCTCGCCGGCTTCGCGGTGTGGTGCGGCGTCACGCTGCTGTGGTCGGTCGCGCCCGACCGGACGTGGGCGCACGTCAACCGCGCCGTCGCCTACATCCTCGTCCTCGTGCTCGCGATCGCGCTGGCGTCGAGCCTGCCGCGGGCGATCACCCGCTTCGCGTACGGCTGGCTGCTCGTCGCGCTCGCGTGCGCCGTCTACGCGCTGGCGGGCAAGATCATCCCCGGCGTCGAGCTGCTCGGCGTCGACTTCAACCACACGGCGATCGCCTCGCGGCTGCGCGCGCCGCTGGAGTACTGGAATGCGCTCGGCCTCGTCATGGTGCTCGCGATCCCGATCGCGCTGCGCCTGACGACCGACGTCTCGCGCCGCGACGCGACGCGGCTGGCCGGGCTCGCCGCGCTGTTCGTCCTGCTCGTCACGCTGTGCATGACGTACTCGCGCGGCGGGATCCTCGCCTGCCTCGTCGCGCTGATCGTCCTGACCGTCCTCGGCGGCCCGCGCCTGCGCGGCCTCGCGGTCGTCGCCGTGACGGTGGTCGTGTCGATCCCGGTGCTCGCGCTGGCCTTCAACCGCCCCGCGCTGAAGGGGATCAACGTGCCGCTCGACGAGCGCGTGCCGGACGGCATCGTGCTCGGCCTCGTGATGGCCGGCTGCCTGATCGCGCTGCTGATCGCGGGCTGGGGTCTGCTGCGGCTCGAGGAGCGCGTCGCCTGGAGCGCGGAGCGCACGCAGCTCGTCTGGCGCGGGCTGGGTGCTGCGGCGGCGATCCTCGCCGTGCTGACGATCGGCGGCATCCTCGCCGCCGAGGGCGGCCCGGGCGGCTGGGCCGACCGATCGTGGGAGAAGTTCACCGAGACGAGCCGGGACGACGTCTCGGACCCGGCGCGGATCGTCTCCTCCAACTCCGGCAACCGCTGGGTCTGGTGGGAGGAGGCGGCGGGCGCGTGGTCGGAGAAGCCGCTGCACGGGTGGGGTGCGGGCTCGTTCCCGGTCACGCACAGGATGTACCGCGAGGTCGAGCTCGGCGTCCAGCAGCCGCACAACATGCCGCTGCAGTTCCTCGCCGAGACCGGGATCGTCGGCGCGCTGCTCGCGATCGGCGCGATCGGCTTTCTGCTCTTCTCCGCGCTGGACCGCATCCGCTCGATGGCCGGCGGGCGCGAGCGCGACATCGCGGTCGCGCTGTTCGCGGGCGCCGTCGCGTGGTTCGTGCACTGGCTCGTGGACTGGGACTGGGACATCCCGGGCGTGACCGTTCCCGCGCTCATCTTCCTCGGCGTGCTCGTCGCCGCCCCGTGGGCGCCGCGCAGCGGTCCGCCGGTGTTTCGCAGCGCGACGGGGGCGCGCGCCGCCGCACTGGCGCTCGCGTGCGTCGTCGCGGGCCTCGTGATCGTCTCCGCCGCGCTGCCGATGATCGCCGACCAGAAGGCCAGCTCGGCGCAGGCCGTCAGCCGGGACGCCGGAGCCGAGGAGCTCGAGGACGCCGCCGCCGACGCCGCTCTCGCCGCGCGCCTGGACCCGACGGCCGTGCGCCCGCTGCTCGCTGCGGCGGCGATCGCCGAGGGGCGAGACCGGCTGCTCGAGGCGCGTCGCTTCCTGCTCGAGGCGGTCGACCGCCAGCCCTACAGCACGGTCGCGTGGCAGCGCCTGCTCGAGCTGGCGCTGCGCACCGCCGACCGCCCGGGCGCACGCGCCGCCGCGCGGCGCCTGCTCGAGCTCGACCCGATCGGCACGCCGACGCGCGTGCTCAACGCGCGGCTCGTGCTCTTCGAGGTGCCGGCGTCGGGATCGCCGACGGCGACGGGCACGCCGCTCAGCCCGCGCTACGACGCGTCGCAGGCGGCCGCGCCCGCGCCATCGGCGACGCCGCCGCCGGGCGAGCCGTCGGCGCCGCGCCCCTGAGGGCCGCGGGCCGGCGCCTCGTCAACCGGTGACGGCGACGCGGAAGACGCCGAGCACGAGCAGCAGCGCGCACGTCGCGGCGATCAGCAGCAGCACGACGCCGATGACGAGCTCGGAGGGAAGCTGGTGCGTGCGCGCGCGCAGGCGCGAGTGCGGAAGCTCGCTGACGCGCGGCGCCGGGCGAGCGACGCTGCCCATGCGCTCCAGTGCGACGCTGTGCTCGCGGCCGCTCGCGGCCGTGACGAGCTCGCGCTCGGGGTCCGCTTCGGCTCCGTCGGCCTGCGGCTCGGCCGGTGCGGGCTCGGGCTGCCGGGGGGTTGCCCGGGCGCCCGGCGGCGCGCGCCGGGCGGCCTCCTGCTCGGCGGCCGCCGCACGATCGCGGCGCGCCTGGCGCTCTCGGCGGCGCTGCTCGGCGGCGGCGCGCAGCGCGTCCTCCTGCGCGCGTCGCAGCTGCTCGGCGGCGGCCAGGCGCTGATCGTCCTCGGCGCGACGGCGTGCCGCGCGCTCCTCGGCTTGCCGTGCCTCGGCCTCGCGCTCGCGCTCGCGCGACTGCTCCTCGAGCGCGCGCTGGGCCGCGCGTGCCACGGCCTCGGCGGCCGCCTGCTTCTGCGCCGCCTTGGCGGCCCGGGCCGCGGCTCGCAACGCGGCCTCGCGCGCCTCCGTGGCCTGGGCGGCGGCCTCCTCGCTCGACGTCGCGAGCTTCTCCATGCGCGTCTCCAGTGCCTTGCGCGCCGCGGCCTCCGAGCGTGCGCGCTCGCCGGCCTCGGCGGCCGCGGCGAGCGCCGCGTCGAGGCGCTGCTCGAGCTGCGCGCGCTCGCGCTCGTCCTCGGCCATCCGCTGCGTCGCTCGCCGCACGTCCTCCAGCGCGTCCTCGAGATCGCCGCCGAGCGCGCGCTCGCTCGCCATGAGCCGCTCCACCTCGGCGAGCGCCGTCCTCAGCGACGCCTCGAGCTCGCGCTGCAGCTCGGCGTCCTCCTCGGCGCGGCGGTCGGCGTCGGCCTGCGCCTCGGCGATCGCGGCCGTCAGGCGGCGGATCTCCTCGACGGCGGCATCCCGCTCGCCCGTCAGGCGCGTGATCTGCGCCTGCGCGGCGTCGCGCGCGCTCGTCAGCTGCGCGATCTGCTCGCGCGCCGCCGCGTTCTGCGCCGTCAACTCCTCGAGCGAGGCGCTCGCGGCGTCACGCTCGGCGGCGAGCCGGTCGAGCTCGGCACGGTCGGCCGCGCGCTGCTCGGCGAGGGCAGCGGCGTCGGCGCGCGCCGCGTCCACGCGCTCGGTCAGCTCGGCGACGCGTCGATCGGCGCCGTCGCGCGCCTCGCTCAGG
>DASZOA010000546.1:0-2994 GCA_035551055.1 Solirubrobacteraceae bacterium | reverse complement strand
GCCGCGGCGGCGATCAGCTCCGGTCGGCGCGCGGCGTGCGGGCCCGCGGCGAGCAGGACCAGCAGCGGACGCAGCCGCTTGCCGCCCGCCGCGATCGTCTCGCCCGCGTGCTCGGCCAGCACCGGCCCGTGCCCGGCGGCGGGCGCCGCCAGGCGCTCCTCGACGAGCCCGAGCAGGCGCGGCACGTGGTCGCCGGCCGCGCGGACGATCCCCGCGAGCGTCGCCTGCGCGCCGGTCACGGCCGCTTCGTGCCCGCGTGCATGGCGATGATGCCGCCGGCCGTGACGATGTAGCGGACGTCGAGGCCGCAGCGGTCCATCCGCGCCGCGAGCTCGTGGGGCCCGGGGAAGCGCCTGACGGAGCTCGGCAGGTAGCTGTAGGCGTCGGCGTCGCCGGCGAGGCCGCCGATGACCGGCACGGCGTGATCGAACCATAGGCGGTAGAAGGTCGACAGCGGCGGGCGCGTCGGCGTCGTGATCTCGAGCACGACGACGCTGCCGCCGGTTTGCACCACGCGCGTCATCTCCGCCAGCCCGCGGTCGAGATCGGAGAAGTTGCGCGCGCCGAAGCCGACGGTTGCGGCGGCGAACTCGCCGTCGCCGTAGGGCAGGCGCATGGCGTTGGCCCACTCGAACGTGACGGGGACCGGCGCGGACGCCGCCTTCAGCCGCGCGCGGGCGAGCATCTCCTCGGAGAAGTCCGACGCGACCACCTCCCCGCCGGGCGCGACGCGCCCCGCCAGCTCGAGCGCCAGATCGCCGGTGCCGGTCGCGACGTCGAGCACGCGGTCGCCGGGTGCAACGCGCGCGAGATCGACGGCACGGCGGCGCCAGGCGTGGTGTAGCCCGGCCGTCATGACCGAGTTCATCAGGTCGTAGCAGCCGGCGATGCGGTCGAACATCGCCCGCACCTGCGGCTCCTGCAGGGTTCCCTCGGCGGTCGGGGTCAGCGCCTACTCGGACTTCAGCTGCGCGAGGAACTCGACGAGCGCCGCGCGCTTCTCCGGGGCGAGGTCGTCGTAGCGCGGCATCGGAGCCGTCGGGTTGACGAGCGTCCGGGCGATCGCCTGCCGCGGGAGCCGCGCGCCGACCGTCGTGAGCTCCGGTCCCAGCGTGTTGCCGTTCTCGCCGATCTTGTGGCACGCCAGGCAGCCCGACTGGGCGACCACCTGCTTTCCGTCCTCCCACGTGCGCAGCGTCTCGCCGCCGGCCGCGACGACCTGCTCGGGCGGCTTTATCTCGATCACGTTCGGCGAGCCGGCATGCGCGCCCTCGTAGGTGAGGAAGGCCATCGCGCCGATCGTGAAGAAGGCGGTCGCCATCGCGATCGGCCGGCGCTCGGGCCGGCGCTCGGGGTTGCGGTCGTAGAACGGCAGCAGGAGCAGCAGGATCACCGCGATCGTCGGCGCACCGATCGCCGCCATCGGCGTCAGCGACGGCGGCTTGACGACCCGCAGGACCTCGAACAGGAAGTAGAAGTACCACTCCGGGCGCGGCGTGTAGGTCGTCGTCGTCGGATCGACCTTCGGCCCGAGCTCGGCGCCGAGCACGAGCGCCATGAGGATGATCGAGGCCATGACGACGCACGCCATGATGGAGTCCTTGGCGACCGCGTACGGAAAGAACGGCTTGCCCTGCGACTTCAGGATGGAGTACTCGCGGAGGTACTGCTCCTTCTCGCGCGCGTTCATGCGGTGTCCTTGCGGCTGTCGGCCGGGAGCTCGGCCTTCATCCACGGCGGCGCGGTCGTGCCCAGCCGCGCGACGAGGTACAGGTGGGCGCCGATCAGCGCCACGATCGCCGCCGGCAGGACGAGCATGTGCAGCGCGTAGAAGCGCGCCAGCGTCGTGACCCCGAACTCGGGGCCGCCGCGCAGGAAGTCGTTGAGGTAGGGGCCGATCAGCGGCCCCGTGCCGTTGATCGCCACGCCCACCGTGGTCGCCCAGAACGACCGCTGGTCGAAGGGCAGCAGGTAGCCGGTGAACGCCATGAACAGGGTGAGGACCAGCAGCACGACGCCGATCACCCAGTTCAGCTCGCGCGGGTACTTGTAGGCGCCGAAGAAGAACGTGCGGCCCATGTGCAGGAAGACGAGGACCACCATGACGCTCGATCCCCACTTGTGCATGCCCCGCACGAACTCGCCGAGGAACACCTCGTTGGTGAGGTAGCGCACCGACTCATAGGCGCGCGTCGCCGACGGGTCGTAGTACATCGCCAGGACGACGCCGGTCACGGCCTGCGACAGGAAGGCGAACATCGTCGCCGAGCCGAGCGTGTAGAACCAGTTCGTGCCCTTGGGGACCTTGCGGAACATCAGCCAGCGCGCGCCGCCCGACAGCGACGTGCGCTCGTCGACCCAGTCGACCGCCGAGATGCCCGCGTCGGCGAGCTTCTGCTTGCGCCCGGGCGGCGCCTTGCCGTTGTCCTCGCTCGGACGCTTGGGCTTCGGGCGCAGCGCGCGCGGGATGGGTGGCTTGAGGCTTGCCATCGTTCAGGTTCCGGGCAGCTTTCGCACGCTCGGACGCGCAGGGTAGACGTACTGGCCGATCCCGTCGAGCGGCATTCCCGGGTCGCGCGGCGAGAAGCGCTTGAGCTCGGAGTTGACGCTGAAGCGCGGGCCGAGCTCGAGCATCCCGTTGCGCACGCGCGTGTAGAAGCGATCCAGCGGGCGCACCGGCGGGCCGCCCGCCACCTTGCCGCCGAAGTCGTAGACGCCGCCGTGGCAGGGGCAGATGACGCGCCCGGAGGCCGGGACGAAGCGCACCGGGCAGCCGAGATGCATGCAGCGCGACGACATCGCGATGTACTCGTTGAACTCGTCGCGCGGTTCGTGGTCGAACTCGGGGTTGTACTTGCGGATGTAGACCGTCGACTTGCCGACGTCACCGATGCCGGGCACGAGCGTCAGCGTCCGCGGGATGTACGTGTCGTCGGGGAAGTCCCCGACCGGGCCGACGGACTGCCAGCGCGGTTCCTGCTTGTCGAAGACGGG
>DASZOA010000545.1:0-2815 GCA_035551055.1 Solirubrobacteraceae bacterium | reverse complement strand
CAAGTCGCTGCGCGAGATCGCCCGCGAGACGCGCGCGCTCGCGCAGCGCGTCCGCGCCGGCTCGATCACGCCGCCCGAGCTGAGCGGCGGGACGTTCACGGTCTCGAACCTCGGGATGTACGGCGTCACCGACTTCACCGCGGTCATCAACCCGCCGCAGGCCGCGATCCTCGCGGTCGGGGCGCTCGCGCCGCGCGCGGTCGTCGACGCCAGCGGCGAGCTCGTCGCGCGCCGCACGATGAGCGTGACGCTGGCGTGCGACCACCGCATCCTCTACGGCGCGGAGGCGGCGGAGTTCCTCGCGCGCATCCGCGAGCTGCTCGAGCGCCCGCTCGCGCTTGCGTTCTGAGCCTCACCTGCTGGCGCTGGGCGTCCGCGCGCCGGCGAGGATCGCCTCGAGCTCCTCGGCCGTGAGGATCTCCCGCTCGGCGACCGCCGCCGCGACGCGGTCGAGCACCGCGCGCGAGCGCTCGAGGACGTCCCGCGCGCGCGCCTGCGCCTCGCGCACGATGCGGGCGACCTCCTCGTCGACGCGGCGCGCCGTCTCCTCGGAGTGGATGCGAGCTCCCGCGCCGCGCCCGTCGTCGCCATAGGCCACGACGCCGAGTCCCGCGCTCATACCGAGCTCGACCACCATCTGGCGAGCAACCAGGTTGACGCGCTGCAGGTCCTCGCCGGCCGCGGAGCTCACCTCGCCGAACACCAGGTCCTCGGCGGTGTGCCCGCCGAGCAGGGCGGCCATCTCGTCGAGGAGCATCGAGCGCGTCATGAGCAGCCGATCGCCCTCGTCGCGCGTCAGCACGGCGCCGAGCCTGCGCCCGCGCGGGATGACGCTGACGCGGTGCGGGATGCGCGCCCCCGGCAGCTCGTGGCCGAGGACGGCGTGACCCGCTTCGTGGTAGGCCACGATCGTGCGCTGCTCGTCGTTGAGCCGGTGGGTGCCGGCCACCCCGAGCAGGACGCGATCCATCGCCTCGCCGATCTCGGCCTCGCCGATCTGGCGGCGCCTGCGCCGGATCGCAAGCAGCGCCGCCTCGTTGAGGAGGTTCGCGAGGTCCGCGCCGGAGAAGCCGCTCGTCGCGCCCGCGAGCGCGTGGAGGTCGACCTCCGGGCTCAACGGCTTGGAGCGCGCGTGGACGCGCAGGATGTCGCGCCGCGCCTCGAGATGGGGCAGGTCGAGCGTGATGGTGCGGTCGAAGCGTCCAGGACGCACGAGCGCCGGGTCGAGGATCTCCGGGCGGTTGGTCGCGCCCATCACGACGACGCCCTCGCTTCCGGTGAAGCCGTCGAGCTCGATGAGGATCTGGTTGAGGGTGGTGTCGGTCTCGCGCGCGGCTTCGCCCGTGGCGGCCCCGCGCTCGGAGCCGATCGCGTCGATCTCGTCGATGAAGACGATCGCCGGCGCCATCGCGCGAGCCTCGGCGAACAGGTCGCGCACCCGTGCGGCGCCGACGCCGGTGTAGCGCTCCGTGAACTCGCTGGCCGAGACCCAGAAGAAGGCCGCGCTCGCCTCGTAGGCCAGGGCGCGCACGAGCATCGTCTTGCCGCTGCCCGGCGGACCGACGAGCAGGTGCCCGCTGGGCGCGCGCGCGCCCATCCGCGTGAACGCCTCCGGCTCGTCGAGGTAGGTCTCGATCTCGCGCAGCTCCTCGATCACGTTCTCCAGGCCGGCGACGTCGGCGAACGAGGTCTGCTCGTCGCTGAGCACCTGGCGCCCCGGCGAGCTGCCGCGCATCGCCAGCCGGCGCCGGCGCTCGGGCGCCTCGCGCACGCGCCGCAGCGCCTCCTCGAGGCATGCGTTCGAGATCTCGGGCTCGCCCGCGCGCGCGGTGAGCAGGCCGGCCTCGTTGACGAGGCTCGCGAGCTCGGCGCCCGTCAGCCCGACGGCCTGCCGCGCGATCCCCGCGAGATCGGCGTCGGCCGCCAGCGGGCGCCCGCGCGCGTGCAGCCGCAGGATCTCCAGCCGCCCCGCCTCGTCCGTACGCTCCAGACCGATCGAGCGATCGAACCGCCCGGGTCGCAGGAGCGCCGGGTCCAGGACGTCCGGACGGTTCGTCGCCGCGACGACGATGATGCCCTCCGACCCCACGAAGCCGTCCATCTCGGTGAGGATCTGGTTGAGCGCCTGCTCCTGCTCGGGCCCGCCGGTCGTGTCGTCGGCCGCCCGCCGCTGCCCGATCGCGTCGAGCTCGTCGATGAAGATGATCGACGGCACGGTCGCGCGCGCATCGTCGAACAGGCTGCGCACGCGCGATGCGCCGACGCCGACGTACATCTCGACGAACTCCGCGCCCGACACGTAGTAGAAGGCCGCGCCGACCTCGCCCGCGAGCGCGCGCGCGAGCAGCGTCTTGCCCGAGCCGGGCGGCCCGTACAGCAGTACGCCGCGCGGGATCGTCGACCCGACGCTCGCGAAGCGCCCCGGATCGGCCAGGTACTCGGCTATCTCGCGCAGCTCCGCGACCGCCGTCGCCTGGCCCGCGATGTCCCCGAACGTCACGTCGGGTGCATCGTGCCTGAACTGGCGGCCCCTGCGCGAGAACGGCCCGCTCCCGCGTCTCCACGAGAACAGGAAGTACGCCAGCACGGCGATGCTCATCAACACGGGGATCACGAGCGTCAGCGTGCTCGCCAGGCCCTTGTGCGCCTGCTGATCGATCCGCACCGGCACGCGGTTGGTGATAAGCAGCTCGAGCAGCGGGGTCTGGTTGGCGGTTCCGCCGCTGGTGGCGTAGGACTTGAAGTACGCCGTGCGGTAGTTCGCCAAGCGGCCGTCGCGGCGGCGGTACGTCCCGACGACGAACGAGTCGAAGTT
>DASZOA010000544.1:0-4849 GCA_035551055.1 Solirubrobacteraceae bacterium | reverse complement strand
CGATCTCGTGCGCGATCCGCGTGAGCGTGCGCCGCATGTCGTCGCCGTCGAGGACGACCTTCGGTTCTGTCATCTGGTCCTTCCTGGCCTCACGGGACCGGGTTAAAGGAGCGGTCGGTGCTGCAGGTGTGAGGCTAGCAGTGACCGCGGTCGCCACCCGCCGGGGCCGCGTGCTGGCTGACGTGCCGGGAGGCGTGCTCGAGCGACACCTGGACGAGCGGACGCCGGCGAAGCGTCACTCGAGCTTGAGGTGCGTGATCGCGTGATGCGCGGACGATCGACCACGAGGGACCGGCTGGCCTGACCGCGCTCGCGGCCCAGCTCAGCGACGTCACGCGCTCGCCGCGGTCACGCCTCGAGCAGCCGCTCGAGGTCCTCGAAGCCGACGATGCCCGTCGACAGGACCTCCGACCACGGCAGCGCCTCGCGCGCGGCGGGCCCCAGCTCGCTGCCCTCGACCGCGACGGCCAGGCGCGCGAGGTCGACGGCGCGCAGGTACACCAGCGTGACGCCGGCGCGCTGCGCAAGCGACTCCGCTCGCCGGCGGTAGGGATGGCGAGCGCCGCGCGGGCCGGGAAAGTCGGAGGCGATCACGATCACGAAGGCGATGCCGTGGCCCGACTGGCCGACGGCGTCGCGGAGCGCCTCGACGTGGGCGGCGAAGCGCAGCTCGTCGTCGGCGTCCATCACGTAGCCCTCGGCGGCCGCGACGCACTCCACGATCGCCGCGTCGCGCAGCGGGTTGCCGGCCGGCCAGCGGAGCACGGCGCCGGGGACGCCCGCGGCGCGCCGCGACCGCCGGAAGCGCTCGCCGCCGAAGCGGAGCACCGACGTCAGCAGCCGGAAGGCGGTGCGCTCGAGGAGGTCCTGCGGCGCCTCGCCGAGGTCGGCGACCTCGGGCGGCAGCTCGTCGAGCGCGAGCGCGGGCAGCCAGCGGATGCCGACGCGATCGAGCGTCCCCGCGTCCTGGGTGAGCGCACGCCGGTCCGGCAGGCGCTCGAACGCGAGCTCGGGCTTGCGGCCGGGCCACGCGATCACCGCCGAGCGCTGCAGGCGGGCGATCAGCTCGTCCGGCCCGATAACGCGCACGGCCACGTCCGGCACGCACGCCTCGTCGACGCCGTGCGCGGCGATCATCACGCCCTCGACGTCGCAGGCCTCGCGAACGCGGGCGGCCAGTCGATCGAGCGCCGGCTGGTCGACCGGGCGAGCGGCGATCCGGACGCGCACCGTTCGCGGGTCCCACAACGGCGTGGTTTGCAGCACCAGCTCGTCGTATGCCGCCGGCGCGTGAAGCGAGACGACGCGCGCGCCGGACTCGGTCAGGATCGCCAGGCAGAGCTTGCGCCGCAGGCCTCGGTCCAGGCGCGCCAGGTCGTCGGCGTCGAAGCGGCGCGGGGGTCGAGGCGTCGGACGAGCGAGCGCCCGCAGCAGCTCCTGGTGCAGATGGTCAGACGGCATGGGGCTCGGCGGTCCGGCCCGGCGCCTGGCGCTGCCCGGGCTCCCAGCGCAGGAGCTCGGGCGCGCCGCGCTCGGGCAGCGGGATCTCGATCGCGTCGAAGTCGCGCGGCACGACGGTGGCGGGGAAGACCGCGCGCGCCTCGTCGCGGATCTCGTGCCCCGCGTAGCGCGTCGACAGGTGCGTCAGCGCGAGCAGCCGGACGTCGGCGTCGGCGGCGACCTGCGCGGCCTGCCGCGCCGTGCTGTGGCCGGTCGCCGCCGCACGCTCGGCGCCCTCGTGGGCGAACGTCGCCTCGTGGACGAGCACGTCGGCGCGGTGCGCCGCGACGACGACGGCGTCGGTTGGTGCGGTGTCGCCGGTGACGACGACCTTGCGCCCGGGTCGCTGCGCCCCCATGACCTGCTCGGGCGACACCCCGGCGACGCGCTCGCCGCGCTGCAGCCGCCCGAAGTCGGGGCCCGGCGTCACGCCGAGCCGCTCGGCGAGCTCGGCGTCGAAGCGCCCGGGCCGGGCATCCTCGACGAGCGCGTAGCCGTAGGCGGGCGTGCGGTGGCGCACGCCGAAGGGCACGATCTCGAAGTCGTCGCGGCGGATCGCCTCGCCCGGCTCGAGGTCGCGGATCTGCAGGCCGTAGCGGGGCCGCCCGTAGACGGGGCGCATCCGCTCCAGCAGCGCGCTCGTCCCGGGCGGCCCGTGCACGGTCAGCGGCTTGTCGCGCTCGCGCAGCTCGAACGACCTCAGCATCCCCGGCAGCCCGAGCCAGTGGTCGGCATGCAGGTGCGTGAGGAAGACGTCGGTCACGTCGGCGAGGCCGACCGAGCGCACGAGCTGGCGCTGGGTGCCCTCGCCGCAGTCGATCAGGATGCGCTCGCCCCCGCGCCGGACGAGCAGCGCCGGCAGCCCGCGCCGTGCCGACGGAACCGATCCCGCCGTGCCGGCGAAGAAGAGCGACAGGTCCATTGCGGCGAGGGTACTGCGGCCGCTACACGGCAGGTCCGTCAACGCCACGAGGAGGCCGGCACGATGTTGAAGGAGTTCCGCGAGTTCATCCTGCGGGGGAACATGGTCGACCTGGCGGTCGCCGTCGTCGTCGGCACCGCGTTCGGCGCCGTAGTGACCGCGCTCGTCAGGGACCTCATCACGCCGTTGATCGCCGCGGTCGGCGGCCAGCCGGACTTCTCGCGGCTGTCGTTCACGATCAACGACAGCAGGTTCCTGTACGGCGACTTCATCAACGCGCTCGTCGCGTTCATGATCATCGCCGCGGTCGTCTTCTTGTTCGTCATCAAGCCGGTCAACGCGCTCATGGCCCGCTTTCAGCCCGCGCCCGCGGTCGACGTCACGACGCGCGCGTGCCCCGAGTGCCTCAGCGACATCCCGACCGCGGCGACGCGGTGCGCGTTCTGCACGTCAGCGGTGGGCCCGGCGCCAGTGGGCGGCTGAGCGCGCGCCCGTAACCGCTGCGGCGCTCCGGGGTCTTGTCGACCGATGAGCGACAAGCTGCGGCGAGGCCCGACGGATCGGCTTGGCCGCCGGCTCGGGACGGCCGGGCGCTGGGCCTGGCGGCACTTTCGCCTCGTCGCCGGGATCGCGCTCGTCGCCGGCCTGGCGCTGACGCTCGCCGCCCACGGCGAGGCGCTCGCCGCCGTCGACTGGACGATCGAGCCGCGCGCGCTCGCGGCCGCGATCGCGCTGCTCGCGGTCGCACCGCTCGCTCAGGGGCTGACGCTGGCCGTCGCGCTGCGCCGCCTCGGCGCGGGCGCGCCCGCGGCCGCGACGCTGCGCGTCTGGGCGCGCTCCTTCCTGCTTCGCTACGAGCCCAGCGGAGCGGTCGGCTTCGTCTACCGCGTGCGCGAGCGCGAGCGGCTTGCGGCGACGACGCCGCAGGTGCTCGCGGCCAGCGGCTACGAGCAGCTCGCCGCGGTCACGGCCGGCGCGATCGTCGCGGTCGTCGCGTTCGCCGCCGCGGGCGCGCGGCCGCCGCTGATCGCGCTCGTCCTCGCGGCGGCGCTCGCCACCGCCGCGGTCGCCGTCCGCCCGGCGCTGCTCGGCCACCGCCTTGCGCGCGGGCTCGCCCGGCGCGGCGTCGCCGTCGCCGGGCCGATGCGCGGACGCACGCTCGCGCTGCTCGTCGCGATCGACGCGACCGCCTGGGCGGCGACCGGCACGGGGGCGGCGCTGCTCGCGGAGGGACTGCTCGGAGCGGCGGCGCCGAGCGCGCTCGTGCTGCTCGGGGCATTCGCGCTGTCGCTGACGGTCGGCGCGCTCCTGCCGCTGCTGCCCGCCGGGCTGGGCCCGCGCGACGCCGCGCTGACAGCCGCGCTCGCGCCGGTCGCGGGGGCGGGACCGGCGGCGCTGCTGGCGATCGCGCTGCGCGTGGCATCGCTCGCCGGCGAGCTGCTGGCGGTGGCCGGTGCGGAGATCGCGGCGCTGCTGCTGGCGCGCCGCGAGCAGGCCGCGGTCACGACGCCGACCGGCGCCACCGGCGCCCTCGGCGCGGCGCCGCCCCTCGAGCCCTCCGGCGAGCCGCGCACGATCGTCGTCGTGCCCACGTACGACGAGCGCGAGGCCCTGCCGCTGTTCGTCGCGCGCTTCGCCGCGCCCGGCATGGACCTGCTGATCGTCGACGACGGCTCGCCGGACGGCACCGGCGAGCTGGCCGAGGAGCTCGCGGCCACGCGGCCGTGGATGCACGTGCTGCATCGCGCGCAGAAGGACGGCCTCGGGATGGCGTACCGCGCCGGCTTCGCCTGGTGCCTGCGGCGCGGCTACGCGGTCGTCGGGCAGATGGACTGCGACCTCTCCCACCCGCCCGAGAAGCTCGCCGAGATGCGCGACGTGCTGCTCGTGCGCGATGTCGGGCTCGTGCTCGCGTCGCGCTACCTGCCGGGCGGCGGCACCGACGGCTGGAGCGCCACCCGGCTTGCGCTCAGCCGCCTCGGCTGCGCCGCCTCACGCCTGGCGCTCGGCCTGCCGTTCAGCGACCTCAGCGGCGGCTTCAAGCTGTGGCGCGCCGACTGCCTCGCCGCGATCGAGATGGACGAGCTGCTGAGCGCGGGCTACGCCTTCCAGGTCGAGACGACGCAGCTCGCCCACCTCGCGGGCGCGCGGATCGAGGAGGTGCCGTTCGTCTTCTCCGAGCGCGTGGCCGGCGCGTCGAAGATGACGCTGCGGATCACGCTGGAGGGCATCCGCGTGACCCTGACGCTGCGCCGCCGCAACCGCCCCGCCCGCCGCCACGGCGTGTGCGCGGCCTTGTAGCCTTCGGCGCACGCGCCCGTAGCTCAGCTGGATAGAGCGCCGCCCTCCGGAGGCGGAGGCCGCAGGTTCGAATCCTGCCGGGCGTGCTGCAAGGTCGCGGTCAGCAGCAAGGTCAGCCACACCAAC
>DASZOA010000543.1:0-2367 GCA_035551055.1 Solirubrobacteraceae bacterium | reverse complement strand
GTCCTTTGGATATCGACGACTTCATCGAGCGGCGCGACCCCGCGCGCGCCGAGCACCTGATCGAGCTCGGCAATCTCACGATCCGCTCCGGGCGCGAGAGCGACGTCCACACGATCGCGCTTTCCGGCGAGCTCGATCTCGCGACGGCCGACGAGCTGCAGCTCGAGCTCGAGCGCGTCGAGTCGAGCGATGCGCGAGCCATCGTCGTCGACCTCTCGCGCCTGACGTTCATGGACTCGACCGGGGTGCGGCTGCTCGTGACCGCGCACGCGCGCTCGCGCGCCGATGCCGACCGCCTCACGCTGCTGCGCGGCCCTCGCGCGGTGCAGCGGGTCTTGGAGCTGTCCGGGGTCGACACGCTGCTCCCGTTCGCCGACTGAGCCGCGCTACCGGCGGTCCAGCCGCCGCAGGCTCGGTCCCGCGGTGAGGCCGGCGCGCTCGGCGGCCGACAGCAGGGCGACCGCGGCGAGGACGGCGACGACGAAGCCGAAGACGTTGAGCTCCATGATGTCGCCGCTGCCGACGAGGTTGGCGATCGTGCCGCCGACGACGGAGCCCACGACCCCGAGGACGAGCGTCCACAGCAGTCCGATCCGCTGGCGGCCGGGCAGCAGCAGCCGGGCGAGCAGCCCGATGATGAGCCCGGCGACGATGAATCCGATCATGGAGCAGCTCCTTGCGTGCGTGCGGTGGGGGAGGGCGTGATACCCCGTCCGCAGCGCGGGTAAGGGCGCGACCATGCCCGACGAGCGCGAGACGGCGATGAGCTCCGCCGACGAGGAGCAGCTCGACGTCGAGGCGGCAATCGCCCGGCTGCAGGCGGCGCTGCGCCTGCAGTACCGCTCGGCGCTCGGCTACGCGGTCGCCGCCGCCAGCCTCGTCGGCTTCAGCTACCAGCACCTCGGCGAGTCGCTGTGGCGCTTCGCCGAGCTCGAGCTTGCCGATATGCGCCGGCTCGTCGAGACGATCGTGACGCTCGGCGCCGAGCCGACGACGGAGGTCGCGCCGCTGCCCGTGTCCGCCCTGCCCGCGCAGCTCGTCGACCTGCTCATCGAGGGCGAGCAGGAGGCGACCGACGCGCTGCAGCAGTGCATCGCGACGACCGGCCGCGAGGCGCGCTCGGAGGCACTCGAGCACCGGATGGAGCACATGATCATGCGCAAGCAGGAGCAGATCGACCTGCTCCTGCGCGTGCGCCGCGAGCCGGCGCCGGCGCTCGGAGGGCCGGCTAGCGAAAGCGCGTGAGCCGCCGGCGCAGCGGCGAGCGGCGGAAGCCCACCTGGCTGAGCGCCGCGTTGACGCCGACGATCCCGACCTCGGTGGCGATCGTCGCCGCGCCGAGCAGGTTCAGCCGGCGCTTGCGGCGCCGTGCCGCGTCGGAGGCCTCGGCGGCAGCATGGTCGCCGTCTTCCAGGGGAACGGCGCCGCACGGCGCCGAGCGGGCGAAGCGGATGCCCTCGATCGCCGACGCGACGCCCGTGACGACGAGCGCTCCGACGAGGCCGTCCTTGACGCGCGCCAGCGCGCGCTCGCGGCCGATCAGATTGCGGTCGCGGACCTCGCCCTTGCGCGCGCTCAGCCAGCCCGCCGCGACCGCCGCCAGGCCCGCGCCGTTGACCGCACCGTAGCGGCGCCACGCGGCGTTGACGACCGCTCCGCGCTCGCGCGGCTCGCTGATCGCCGTGACCGCCGGATGCAGCGCGATGCGCCCGAACAGCTGGCCGCCGAGCAGGCCGGCGAGGCCGAGGTCGCTGAGCGCGCGCCCGACGCTGCTGGCGGTGTCCGAGGAGGGTTGCAGTGCGGGTGACATGCCTCCCGGGATGTCCCCCTCGCGCGCAGGGCAAACGCGCGGACCGCCGGCTCGCCTCCCGTCCCGCCGGCTCGCCGCAGGACCCCGCGCGGCGCGCGCGAGACGGCTTCCGGTGCGACCGCTCGCGCGCTGCGACGTCTGCTCCTCCGCGTAGCGGCGATCGGGGAAACGAGCGGGTGGCGTAGCCTGGGGCGCGTGTCCGAAGAACCCGCACCTCATCTGCACCCGGCCGCGGTGCAAGCCGCAGTCTCCGCGCTCGCCACGCGAAACGAGCATCACCTCGCCTCGATGACCGAGGACGAGCGCACAGACGCGGTCCGCCACTGGCACGACATCGCCGTCGCCGTGCTGACGGCTGCGAGCACGACGCTCGGCGCCGAGGACGACTCCGGGGACGCGCACGGACCCGGCCGCGCCGTCATCGTGCTCGAGGACGCCGGCGGCAACGACGTCGCGGTGCACGCGAGCTTCCACCCCGAGCTCGAGGATCTCGGCGAGGGGGAGATCGCGGGCACGCCGGCGCAGATCGCGGCGCTCGAGCTGCTCGACGCGCTCGG